>JAQBBZ010000343.1:0-19856 GCA_032125735.1 Labilibaculum sp. | reverse complement strand
TTATTCCATTTTTCACAACAAAGCCAAAAGGCTCTGGAATTGGGCTTAGTCTTTCGAAACAGATAATGCGTTTACATGGAGGAACGATTACGGCACAATCAATTCCAAACGAAAAAACAAGTTTTACTCTCACTTTTTAACCTATTTTAACACCCCAATAATTTTAAATTAACAATTACTTTCGTTAAATTTAGAGAGCAAATCAATTTCTAACCTTTAATTAAAACTTAAGAGCTTATGACTAAAACAATCACATTCAATGAGTTAAGAGAAATTAAAGATCGTTTGCCAGAAGGAAGCATGCAAAGGATTGCGAAAGATTTACAATTGGAAATAGAAACCGTTAGAAATTATTTTGGTGGGACCAATTTTGAGGAAGGTGAAAGTACAGGAATGCATTTTGAGCAAGGACCTTATGGAGGTATTGTAGAACTCGATGATACAACTATTCTAGAACATGCAATTAGTATTCTAGAAAATCCTTAAATTGAAAGCATCAAAAAATAAAACAGGGCTATTGAAATTATTCAACAGCCCTTTTTTTATTTTTATCTTATCGTGTCTTAAAGAACTTCTCTTCTGTCACTATGTAATTTATTAAAGATAATTGCCAGATTAGAATAAAGCGTTGTGTTTTGAACAATGATATCTTCAGGGACTTTAATTCTTGCTGGAGTGAAATTCCAAATTGCTTTAATTCCCCAAGCCACCATCAAATCGGCAACTGTTTGGGCATTCTCAGCAGGCACAGTAATAATCCCCATAACCACTTTCATTTCTTGTGATAAATCCCTAAACTGATCAATGTGAAACACTTCAATGTCGTTAATTTTTTTGCCAATGGTCGAAGAATTAACATCAAAGGCAGCAATAATATTTAAACCAAAATGCGATAATCCGCTATCATGCAGCAATGCAGATCCCAAAGATCCAGCTCCAACAAGAAAAGCATTATCCATAATGGTAAATCCAAGAAACTCGGACAAAACATCTACCATTGCTTTTACTTCATAGCCTACTCTGGTTTTCCCAACAATAGTCGTATAGGATAAATCTTTCGTAACCTGCGTAGGGTCAATATTCATGTAGTTTGCAATCTGGGTAGATGAAACAAACTGCTGTCCCTTCCTTAACAAGCCTTCAGCATATGCCAAGTATGAAGGCATACGCCTAATCGTTGGCTCAGGAACACCCTGGATTTTCTTAGAACTTTGAACCATAGTTTCTTACTTACACCTTAAATGAAAACAAAAATAAACAAGCTTTCATTAATGAAAAAATTCCTTAATGATTTTTTATTACACAAATTTAAATTTTAAATAAATGGCGCTGGGGGACACTGCAAGGCATAATATCTTATTCCTTTGTGAATGTGGGCGATATAGGATTCGAACCTATGACCCCTTGGGTGTAAACCAAGTGCTCTGAACCAACTGAGCTAATCGCCCTCAACGACTGCAAATATAAACAGAAAATATTACCACAGCAATAAAAACAATAGTTTTGTTTATACAACTTCGGCAACAACAAAAGTACTTCCACCCACAAAAACAAGATCATTTTCATTTGCGTTTGTCTTTGCAGCCTCTAGAGCCATTTTCACAGATGGGTACGTATTCCCTACCAATCCATAACTTTTAGCCTTTGCGGCGAGAACATTTTGATCCAATGCACGAGGGATATCTGCACGAGTATAATAATAGCTTGCATCCTTTGGCATTAATAGAAGAATATCATTAATATCCTTATCATTAACAACTCCAAAAACAATGTGCAATTTTCTGTAATCCATTGTTTCTATTTGCGCTATTATTTCTTTAATACCAGCAACATTGTGACCCGTATCACAAATCACATTTGGCTTACTACCAATTGTTTGCCAGCGTCCTAGCAAACCAGTCTTATTTTTAACTTCTGCAATTCCTTGTTTAATCGATTCCCCAGAAACATTCCACGCTTGTTTATTCAACTCATCAAACACACACAAAGCGGTTCTTATATTCTTAACCTGATAAATCCCCAATAAATCACAAAATAAATTTACACTTGAATTATCATCACAAGTTTTATAAATCAGATTACGTTTGCCATCAACCAATTCACAAGACTGTAACTGATACTGATCTTCAGAAAATTTCAAATCAGAATTCTTTTCGGAAGCAATTCCCTTAAAAATAGTATTGATTCCATCTTGTTTCTCCCCAATAATTACAGGAATACCTTCTTTAATAATGCCTGCCTTTTCTCGAGCAATCTGATAAAGTTCGGATCCTAAAAGGTTTGTATGATCCTTACTGATATTTGTTATCACAGAAAGCAAAGGAGTAATAATGTTGGTGGAATCTAACCTCCCACCTAAACCAACCTCAATAACTGCAACATCAACCTCCTGATCTGCAAAGAAATTAAAAGCCATAGCAACAGTCATCTCAAAAAAGGAAGGACTTAGTTCTTCAAACTTATGAGCACTCTTTTCTACAAACTCAACCACATAATTTTCATCAATTAACTCTCCATTTATTTTTATTCTCTCTCTAAAATCTCTTAAGTGTGGGGAAGTATACAAACCAACCTTATATCCGGCAGATTGCAGGACTGATGCAATTGTATGAGAAACGGAACCTTTTCCATTTGTTCCTGCCACATGAATCGATTTAAACTTTTTGTGCGGATGATTAAAATATTCATCCAAAGCCAAAGTTGTATCCAAATTAGCTTTATAAGCTGCCTGTCCTGTGCGCTGGAACATAGGCAATTTAGTAAACATATAATCTAAAGTTTCTTTATAATTCATTTTTTACACGCTAGTAAATTTGATGATTTTACAAAGAAGAATAAAATTTCTTAAAATTTGTGTTAACAGGTTGAATTTCCTACAAAATTTGCTAATTTAATACTATTAAATGCTACCATTTAATTGAAAGAACAAATCTGTTTCATGAAATCAAATCGTTCAATATCATTTTTAAATACCTAATAATTTAAATTGCAGTATTTTATAATTATAGTAAAATAAACTTCGACACGAAATGCCTGTCGAAACAAACCTATAATACCATTCACTATGGCAAAACTCAAAAAAATTTTCGTACTCGACACAAATGTTATTCTTCATGATTTTAATTCAATTTATAATTTTGAAGAAAATGATGTTGTTATTCCAATAACCGTGCTGGAAGAACTGGATAAATTTAAAAAAGGTAATGATCAGATTAATTACCATGCACGTGAATTTAGTAGAGAATTAGACAGAATATCAGGTGATTTACTTTTTACTGCAGGAGTTCCATTGGGTAAAAAATTAGGGAAATTATCCATTGAAACGGGAAAAGAATTTTCTCCTTTAATGAAAAGTTCTTTTCATGATAACATCCCAGATCACAGAATCCTAGCTATTGCAGAATACCTACATAATCACAATACAAAAAAAAAGGTAATTCTAATTTCTAAGGATATTAACCTTAGAATGAAAGCCAAATCCTTAGGTATTCCTTCCGAAGATTATAAAAATGATCAAGTTCAAGATCTTGATGATGTAATTAGCTTGGGAATTACAACCATAGAAGATTTTGATGATGGAAAAATCACTTCCCTTTACAAATCAAACGAAGGCATTTCTGAAGAAGAATTTGGACTTGAAAAACCAATAAAAGGTCATGAATATTTTATTTTAAAAAGTATTTCATCAAGTGCCCTTGCGCATTTCGATCCTATCGAAAAAATAATATCTCGGATTGAAAAACCAAATGCCTACGGAATCTATCCAAGAAATGCCGAGCAAACTTTTTCCATGCATGCTCTTATGGATCCGAAGATTACCTTAGTTGCATTAACCGGACGAGCTGGAACAGGAAAAACCTTACTCGCTTTGGCTACTGCCCTTCAACAAATTGATATGTATGATCAGATTTTCCTTGCCAGACCAATTGTTGCTTTGGCAAACAAGGATCTTGGCTATTTACCTGGTGACGCCAAAGAAAAAATCAGTCCTTACATGCAGCCACTTTTCGATAACCTTAGTGTAATAAAGCACAAATTCAATGTCCACAGTAAAGAATATCTTAAAATTGATGAATTATTGAAGGATGAAAGATTACAGATTACTCCTTTAGCATACATTAGAGGGCGAAGCCTCTCAAATACTTTCTTCATTATTGACGAAGCACAAAACCTTACTCCTCACGAAGTTAAAACAATAATTACACGGGCCGGCGAAGGAACTAAAATGATCTTCACTGGGGATATTGAACAAATAGATTCACCTTATTTGGATAAAAAGTCTAATGGTATAGCATACCTTTCAGACAGAATGCAAGGACAGGATATATTTGCTCATGTGAACTTATTAAAAGGAGAAAGAAGTCACCTTGCCGAATTGGCAAGTAATCTTCTATAAATCTATTTATTGCAATAATGAAAAATTTCATTTAAATTAATTAAATCAAATTCCGAGAAATGTACTTCAGATTATAGTAAAGAAGCTATATTACTCAAATCAAATATGTAATACACCTTTCTTACTCTCACTGAAAATCTAAATATACTCTTATGAAAATAATGAAATTTGCTGCCATAGATATCGGATCAAATGCAATCCGATTGTTGTTTATGAATGTGCTTGAAGACGGCAGTAATACATACTTTAAAAAATCATCATTAATAAGAGTTCCCATTCGTTTAGGAACAGATACTTTCATTGATAAATTGATCTCACATGAAAAAGCTGAGAAATTAATTAAAACAATGAAATCATTTAGTAACCTTATGGAAGTTCATGACATTGTTAACTACAGAGCATGTGCAACTTCTGCAATGAGGGAGGCGGTAAACTGTGCTGACATTATTCAAAGAATTGAAAACGAATCAGGTATTAAGATTGATGTTATTGATGGAAAGGAAGAAGCAAGCATTATTTTTGATAATAAAATTGCTGATACTCTTGATCCTTCTAAAGATTACTTATATGTTGATGTTGGTGGTGGAAGTACAGAATTGACACTTTTTTCAAAAGGAGTATGCCGTTTTTCTGCATCTTTTAATGTTGGAACGATCAAAATTCTTCGGGATTGTGTACCAATGGGTGAATTTATCCGTCTTAAGGAATGTTTATTGGATATATGTCCGAATTGTGAAAACATTGAAATCATAGGATCGGGAGGTAATATTAACAGATTAGTTAAACTGACAGCACCTAAAAAGGAAAAATTCATAACATATCAAGAATTTAAAAGCATTTTCTACGATCTTAAACAATACAGCTACAAAGAATTAATGATTAATTTCGACATGAATCCTGACCGTGCCGATGTTATTATTCCTGCAGCAACAATTTTCCTGAGTATCATGGAATGGGCAAAGGCAGATAAGATACATGTGCCTAAAATTGGAGTCACTGATGGTATTATTCATCAGTTGTACAAGGAATATAGCTCGAACAGACTTTTAATTGATTAAAAAGCAATTCTTTTTCCTAAATTTGCGCACTAAATAAATTCTATACTTTGAACTATTTCAAATCAAATTTGAAATAGTTCATTTATTTTAGCTACAAGCTGAATATCGGCACCTAGCTAATCATCAGCAAGAAGGGAAGAAACTATGTTGCAAGGTAAGACAGTGGCATTCTACACGTTGGGATGTAAACTTAATTTTTCAGAAACATCTACAATTGGTCGTTCATTTAAAGAAATGGGCTTCGAAACGGTTAAGCACACTGAGAAAGCTGATATTTATGTTTTAAATACTTGTTCTGTTACGGATCATGCCGATAAAAAATGCAGACAAGCTATTAAAAAGGTAATCAAAATCAATCCAAACGCATTTGTAGCAGTTATTGGTTGCTATGCCCAATTAAAACCTAATGAAATTATTGGCATAGAAGGTGTTGACCTTGTTTTAGGAGCCAATGAAAAATTCAACATCCATAAATACATTGATCATCTTGAGAAAAAAGGCACTGGAGAATTACATCCATGTGAAGTCGAGTCGGTAAAAGACTTCCACTCTTCCTACTCAATGGGGGACAGAACTCGTTGTTTTCTAAAAATTCAGGATGGTTGCAATTATTATTGTAGTTATTGTACGATTCCATTTGCTCGAGGCAACAGCCGAAACATGAGCATAAAAGAAACAGTTCTGCAAGCTGAAGACGTTGCAGCCCAAGGTGCGAAAGAAATCATATTAACTGGAGTAAATATTGGTGATTTTGGTAAAAGTACCAACGAAACCTTTCTGGACTTAATCAAAGAACTGGAAAAAGTAAAAGGAATTAGCCGTTTTCGTATTTCTTCCATTGAACCGAATCTTTTAAGCAACGAGATTATTGAATTTGTTGCTCAATCAGACAAATTTGTGAATCATTTTCACCTTCCTCTTCAAGCAGGTTCCAACAAAGTATTGAAACTGATGAAGAGAAGATACGATATAGAATTATTTGCTCAGCGTATTGAAAAAATTAAATCCCTACTACCTGATGCATTTATTGGCGTTGATGTAATTGCTGGAAGCCGAGGAGAAAGCGAGCAGGATTTTGAAGATGCTTACCTATTTATTAAAGATTTACCAATTAGTCAACTTCATGTATTCCCATACTCTGAAAGACAAGGAACAAAAGCACTTGAAATAAAAGAAGTTGTTCCTGTTCCTGAAAGAAAAAAAAGAGCAAAAAAGTTACAAATTCTTTCTGAAAAAAAGTTAAAAGCCTTTTATCAGGAAAATTTAGGCAAAACAGAAGAAGTTCTTTTCGAATCGTATAATGATCATGGCAAAATGTATGGATTCACAAAAAATTACGTGAAAGTTGAAATTCCGTACAATCAAAACCTTAGCAACAAACTAACATTTGTTAACTTGCAGGAGATAAATTCGAGTGGCAATATTTTGGGTGCTGTAGTTGATAAAATCCGATTCAATCTGAAACCTATTCAGCAATAAATTTTAAACGTATGGTCGATCTTAAAGAACTTTGTTTTAAAACGAATGACATAGCCAGAAAAGTTGGTACATTCATAAAAGAACAACAAAGTAAAATTAAATCTGATGTTATAGAAGTTAAAGGGATACACGATTTTGTAACCTATGTTGACAAAACAGCCGAAGAACAAATTATTGCAGAATTGAAACTGATTCTTTCTGACGCTGGATTTATAGCCGAAGAAGGAACTGAGACGCATCGAGCAGAGCGATATAACTGGATTATTGATCCGCTGGACGGCACCACCAACTACATTCACGGCTTATCGCCTTTTGCAGTTAGTATTGCATTGCAGGAATACGATGAAATAGTATTGGGTGTAGTTTATGAGATTAGCCTTGACGAATGTTTTTATTCGTGGAGAGGAGCTCCCGAAGCATATTTAAATGGGAAAACAGTTACTGTATCGAAAGCCAATACGGTAAACTCCAGTTTAATTGCAACAGGATTCCCCTACTCCAATTACGATCAGTTAAAAATGTTCATGGCCTCACTAGAATACTTTATTATCAATTCCCATGGAGTGCGTCGGCTTGGTTCTGCTGCCACAGATTTGGCATATGTTGCTTGTGGTAGATTTGAAGCTTTTTACGAATACAGTCTTCAGTCTTGGGATGTTGCAGCAGGTTCATTTTTAGTTACGCAAGCAGGAGGTAATGTTTGTGATTTTAAAGGAGGTAGAGATTTCATTTTCGGAAAAGAAATTATTGCCAGCAATACATTGGTTCATGATGAATTCAAGAGCATTGTTAATAAATACATGGCTAAATAAACCTATTGCATTTTTTGTTCTCTCAGCAAATATTAAAAAAACACAGTTCATCTAAATGATAAAGATTCTCTCCTATATTGTATATGGTTTTGTAAGGCTAATTAGTTACTTACCATTCTCCATTCTATACATTTTTTCCGACATTGTTTATCTATTTATTAATTACATACTTAGATATCGAAGAAAGATTGTCACAAGCAATCTTAGAAATTCTTTCCCAGAGAAATCCGAAAAAGAAATCAATGCAATTCGAAAAGAATTTTACAGTCATTTCTGTGATACATTTATCGAGACCATTAAACTTTGGACGATAAGTGAAGAAGAAATAAGAAAACGATGCAAGTTCCTAAATCCAGAAATTTTTGACACCTACAAAGCCTCTGGAAAAAGCATTATAACCGTATTAGGACATTATGGAAATTGGGAGTGGCTCACATCATTTGCAGTATGGAAAGATGCCTACTATCTGCCAATTTACAAACCTCTGCACAATAAGGTTTTTGACAAAATGTTCTTGCGTATTAGAGCACGATTTGGAGCCAAGCCTGTTGCTAAAGATGATACTTTACGCACGATGATTTCTTACCGTAATCAAAATAAATATACGGCTACTGTTTTTATTGGCGACCAAACACCAAACAAAGCAAACCTTAACTATTGGACAAAATTTCTAAATCAGGATACTCCTGTTTTACTAGGAACAGAACGTATTGCAAAAAAGTTAGATCAAGTAATTGTATTCATTCACATGAAGAAAGTGAAGAGAGGATATTATGAAGTAAACCTTATTCCTCTTTTTGATAATCCTAAAGAAACAGCTGAATTTGAAATAACTGAAAAACATACTCGTGTTTTAGAAAAAATTATTCAGGAAGATCCTGCTTACTGGTTATGGTCACATAGACGATGGAAACACAAAAAAGAAGATTCAAATAAATAAAATACAAACGTAAAACATCGTTAAGAATAAAATGAATAGAATTGGAATCGTAATACTAAACTGGAACGGAAAGAAATTATTGGAACAATTTCTGCCTTCAGTTGTTACTCACTCAGAGCGAGAATGGGCTGATGTTATTGTTGCCGATAATGCTTCAAGTGACGATTCCATCTCATTTTTAGCAGAAGAATATCCAAATCTTCAAGTTATTCAACTGGATAAAAATTATGGGTTTGCAGAGGGTTATAATAAAGCCTTGAACCAACTATCACACACTTATTTTGTTCTTTTAAATTCGGATGTTGAGGTTACTGAAAATTGGTTAGATCCCATCTACCATCAATTTGAAAATGATTTGAGCATTGCTGCCGCTCAGCCAAAGATTAAAGCATTTCTCAACAAAACGGAATTTGAACATGCAGGCGCTTCAGGTGGTTTCATCGATTATTTGGGCTATCCATTCTGCAGAGGAAGAATATTGGATGTTATCGAAACGGATACTAACCAATACAATTCTGAAGCAGATATTTTTTGGGCAAGTGGAGCATCTCTCTTTATTCGTGCAGATATTTATAGAACTGTTGGAGGATTGGATGGTGACTTTTTTGCTCACATGGAAGAAATTGATTTGTGTTGGAGAATAAAAAATCAAGGATATAGAATTATTGTAGAACCCACATCTACAGTCTATCATGTTGGAGGAGCCACGTTACCCTATCACAGCCCAGATAAATTATTTTTAAATTTCCGCAACAATTTATTCCTGTTGCATAAAAATTTACCAGAAAGTAAATTCTGCACTACACTTTTGCAAAGAATGATACTGGATGGTGTTGCTGCAATGAAATTTCTTATGGTGGGCGAATTTTCAAATTTTAGTGCTGTATTTAAAGCTCATCTCTGCTACTACTCTATGTTCTCAAAAATTAGAAGAAAACGAAAACATCTAGTTCCTCTTGTCATCAAGAAAGATCACAAGGAAATGTATCGAAACAGTATTATTTTTGATTTTTATCTGAGGAAGAAAAAACATTTCTCAGATATTACATTCTAAAAAAACGAATTCAGAATTAGCTGGCAGCGGTAAATTTAAGACCGATAATTGACACAAGAAGAAGAAATAAAAAGAATATTCTTGAGAAGTGAATAGGCTCACTGAATAAAATAACGCCCAATATTGCTGTTGCGAAAGCACCTATTCCTGTCCAAACTGCATATGCAGTGCCAACAGGTAATGTTTTTATCGCCAAAGCAAGAAAATACAAACTAATGGCCATGGCAACAATCGTAATTACACTAGGCCAAAGTTTGGTGAATCCTTCAGCATATTTAAGTCCAATGGCCCAAACAGCTTCAAATAATCCTGCAATAATCAAATAAACCCACGCGATAGCCATACTTACAATTTTTCAATAACCTGTTCTAAACGAATTCCTCTTGATCCCTTAATTAGAATATACTGATCAAGTAGTTCTGTCTTCTCAAGCTCTGCTATTAATTCAGCAGTGCTTTTAAATGTTTTAAACTGTTTGTACGAATTCACTTCCGTAAAAATATCACCAACCAAAAATACATTTTGCAGGTTTCGATCCTGAATCAGTTGCAATAAATCCTGATGTTCTTTACGTGCATCAGAACCCAACTCTAACATATCACCCAAAATAAGGACCTTATTTTTTCGAGACATACCTGCAAAATTCTCAATCGCAGCCTTCATGCTAGTCGGGTTCGCATTATAAGCATCTAAAAATAAAATGTTTTTTTCCGTTTTCTTCAACTGCGATCTATTATTGCTTGGCACATACTCTTCCAATGCATGCTTTATTTCGATCTCATCAATTTTAAAGTATCTTCCTACAGTAACAGCAGCCAATGCATTTTCGAAGTTATATGCACCTATCAATTTAGTTTTAATATACAATTTCCCAACTCCCGATCTAATTTCTAAAACTAGATATGGTTCCGCTTGTAGAAATTTTGCTTTAGAAAATGCATTTTCCGAATTTCCATAGCTAATTGTTTCCTGATCATTCAACATTCCTGCCAAGTAATCATTATCAGCATTTACAAAAACCTTTCCTCCGTTCGTAAAAAGGAAATCATACAATTCCTTCTTTGTTTTTATCACACCTTCAAATGAACCAAATCCCTCTAAATGAGCTTTTCCAACATTTGTGATTATTCCATAATTTGGCTCAGCAATTTCGCACAACTGCTGAATCTCTTTAGGATGATTTGCTCCCATTTCAACGATCCCAAATTCGGTATCTTTATTCATTGAAAGCAGAGTTAAAGGAACTCCAATGTGATTATTTAAATTTCCAATCGTAGCCACCGTTTGAAACTTTCGTTTCAAAACCTCATGAACCAATTCTTTCGTAGTGGTTTTCCCATTGGTCCCAGTAATGGCAAGAATAGGAATATTTAGTTGTCTTCTGTGTTCTCTGGCTATATCTTGAAGTGTCGATAAAACATCATCAACCAATATAAAGCGATCGTCAATTGCATATTCATCTTCATCGATAATGGCATACTCACAGCCCTTTTCAATTGCAGATAAAGCAAATTTATTTCCATTAAAATTATCGCCTTTTAAAGCAAAGAAGATTGAATTGGGAACAATCTTCCGGGTATCTGTTACTACAGTTGGGTGTTCCTTAAATAGAAGATAAATATTTGACAATTGCATTGTGTCTTTTCTGATTTAGTTCAACATACGAAATTAGTAATTTCCAACAAAAAACCCCATCCTTTAGAGATGGGGTTTCAAAATATTTAAGATTAACTATTTTGTCTTTTGATTTGCAGGGTGTCCTACATGTGTCATTGCACATCTGAATCCGATATCATCACGAGCTTCTTTCTGATTTAAGAATCGACGAGCACTAGGAGACATCCAGAATGCACGATCTTTCCATGAACCGCCCTTATAAACGCGGGAATCATCGGTTACCATTGAACTGAAATCACTTCCGTCCTGACCTCTGCCTTGAACATACATACGACTTGAACCAGCGGCCTGATGTTCTGGATTGTTCCAAGTATAATCAGATACGATACTAGATTCAACATCACCATCACGGTAATTTCTATTATCAGCAGTCTTGTAGTTCTCACGACCTACTAACTCTTCATCTTTCTGATTTCTATAACGAAGTCTACCTAAACTATCTTTCTCTGCAATATTTCCTTCTTCATCGCGAACAGCAGTTGTAAAAACATTTCCTCTGTAAGGATTAAATTCTGAAATATCATCAGGAGACATCGGACGATAAACATCAGCAACCCATTCGCTAACATTACCTGCCATACAATACAAACCATAATCATTTGGCCAGAATGAATTTACAGGAACTGTAATATCACCAGCATCATTTAACGCACCAGCGGTTCCCATATAATCACCACGTCCACGAGCAAAGTTGGCCATCATCTGACCACGACTTTTTTTCTGATCATTTCTAACCCAATGTCCATTCCAAGGGAAAATCTTACGGTCGGTAATTCTTTCTTCTTGTGAATTTCCAATTAGTGCAGCCGCAGCATATTCCCACTCGGCTTCAGAAGGAAGACGATATTTAGGAAGTAACATACCATCACTCCAACGAACCGATCTTTCTTCATTGTCAGGATTCAGATCGGTAAGATTCTTGTTAACAGCACCTTCGTACTGTCCAGCTAAATATGCTTCTGTATTAAAATTATTTTCATCGCGTTGGGTAGGATCATTCTTCAAAATTCCTCTATCAATAAGGATTCTTTCATTTACACGATCGGTACGCCATTCACAAAAATCTACTGCTTGTTCCCAACTTACACCAACTACAGGATATTCTCCATAAGCAGGATGACGAAGGTAATTGTTTACGTAAGGCTCATTATAAGCTAGCTCATCACGCCAGACTAAAGTATCTGGTAATGCTTTTCTATAAACCTCAGGGTAAGAAACAAATACTCTCTTAATCCAATGTAAATATTCTAAATAATCAACATTACGAACTTCTGACTCATCAATATAAAATGAAGGAACTGTAACTCTTCTTGGAACATTGTTCCAATCATACATCACGTCCTGTTGTGTTCTTCCCATAGTATATGTACCTCCCTGAACAAATTTCAGACCAGGACCGGTTTCTTGCTGAAACCCGCTATGATATTCAAAACCTCCATTCTCAGGCTCGTTGTAAGCCCAACCAGTAGTTTTAGATTTTTCTCCCTTTCCTACAAGACTTTTCACTTTCGAACAAGATGGTAAAATCATCAGTGAAATTGCAAAAACAAAGAGAATAATGCTCGATTTTAATTTCATAATAGATTGAATGTAGTTTATCTCAAAAATACTTAACTCAACAAATATAACTAAAAGAGTACAGAGTTTATTGTATTTAATTTTACTTTTTTACAAAATTACTTAACAGTTTCACCAAATAATTCAGATCTAAAATTAAGGTTGATAGCGTATTGCACGATCATTAAAACATCTCTATACGGCTAACTGTCTGATACAAAACAAATTTTAAAAAAACATTAACTTTAAACTTTAACAAAAGTCTTCCTTCTATCTTAATATCTTTTCTCGACATTGTCTTAAGTTTTGCTTATTTTGCATACTTGCAATGCTCGCAAATTGCCAAATTGTTTAATTTAGATGTAAAACACCTGTTATTATTTATGCGTTATCTGGTAATAGTATTATTCTCCATTATTAGTGTTAGTTCATTTTCACAAACTACAACTCCCATTAATTTGGATTGGAATGAAAATTTAATTGTCAATCCGAATGGCGAAAAAATCAACACCTTAACTTTTACCGGAGCTTCTTTAGATGAGAATAACTTTTGGTTACCAGAATATTCACACCTTCAATTAACCGGTTCAACCAACGAATTATTCACAGTTGAGTTATTTGATACGGAATATAAATTGTTAAGTTCCACTGAAAGGCAAATTTTACGAAATAAAACTATCCCCAATAACATAAAACCCTCTATTAACTCGGTTATTATACGAAAACAAAACTATCAACAAGTTAAATTCATTCCCATTCGGAAGAATCCATTAACAGGACAAGATGAAAAACTTACTAGATTCGCTCTAAAATTTCAGCGAAAAAGCCAGGCAAAATCTCTAAAACAAACCAAATCTTACGTCAATAGCTCTGTTCTTCAATCGGGAAAATGGGTAAAAATTGCAGTTGACACAACTGCTGTGCATAAAATTACCTATTCCCAATTCATTGATATGGGAATTTCCGATCCGAGAAACATCCGGGTTTATGGTTCGGGTGGTGGAATGCTTCCAAAGATGAACTCGGAAAATAGTACAGATGACCTGCTGAACATTCCCATTTATATGGATAAGGGAAGTGATGGTGTTTTTAATTCAGGCGATTTTATACTTTTTTATGCAAAAGGACCAAAATCGTGGAAATTTGATGAAACCGGCAATGAATTTATTCACGAAAATCATCTTTATTCTAATTCCTCATACTATTTTCTTAGTTCCGACATGGGAAGTCCAACACTTATTCAATTGGCAGCCTCTTTGCCTTCTTCCAATATAAGCGTTACCGGATTTGATGATTATGCTGTATTTGATAAGGACGACATCAATCTTTTGGAGAGTGGCCGACTTTGGCTTGGCAGTACTTTTGATGTTAGTACGAGTTATTCTTTCAGTTTCTACTTCCCTAATCTAAAAACTGGAGAGCCTGTTTTAATTAGAACAAATTTAGTGGCCAGATCATCGTCCACAACAAAATTCACCTTGCTTTCCGGAACAACTTCAATTGGCGAAATAGAAATGCCATCAGTTAATACGGGAAGTTATACTGCCAGCTATGCCTCGAATATCGAAAAAGAATTCAATAATTTCACACCTTCTTCTGCTAATTTTGTATTGAGTCTGGACTATGAAAAAAGTTCTGCCTCATCGAAAGGATGGTTAAATTTTATTCGGGTAAACGCCAGACGAAATTTACTATTTACGAGCAATCAAATGGCGTTTAGGGATTCAAAAACCATTGGTGCCGGCAATACTGCGCTATTTTCTCTTCAAAACACAAATAATAGAACTCTAATCTGGGATGTCACTAATCCACAATCTATTAAATCAATATCCTCTAATTACAACAACAATACAAATTCGTTTATAGCGGACGCCAGTATTTTGAGAGAATATGTTGCCTTTGACCCAAATGGTAACTTTCCAACACCAAATAATATCGGATCGGTTCAAAATCAAAACCTGCATGCTTTGGCTCAAACGGATATGTTGATTATTAGCCCTTCTAAATTTCTATCACATGCCAACCAAATAGCCAATTTTCATAAAACAAAAGATAATTTAAAAGTAACTGTCGTTAATCCTGAAGATATTTACAATGAATTTTCATCAGGTTCTCCCGATGTTAGTGCTATTCGTAATTTCGTGAAAATGTTTTACGATCGATCAACAAGCGAATCGGATATGCTTAAATATCTTTTGCTTTTTGGTGATGGTTCCTTTGACAATAAATCTGATCGGGAAAATAACACCAACCAAATTCTCACCTATCAGTCTGAAAATTCGTTAATTCCTACTCAGTCTTTTGTTACCGATGATTTCTTCGGATTGCTTGATGATGACGAAGGAGAGGCCTCTGGAATGGTCGATATTGGAATTGGCCGTCTACCTGTAAATACAGCAGAAGAAGCACAAATTGTCACAAATAAAATATTGAACTACAACAATTCAGAATGGGGAGACTGGCGAAGTATGATCTGTTTTATTGGTGACGACGAAGACGGTAACACGCACATGAGAGATGCCAACAAATTAGCATTGCAAGTGGAAATAAATTATCCTCAATATAAAATTCAACGTATTTTTCTCGATGATTATGAACAAATTACCAGTTCTGCCGGACAAGAATATCCCGCAGTAAATTTGGAAATCAGCGAAAGTGTAAACAAAGGAAGCCTGATAATGAATTACACTGGCCATGGAAATGAGAATGGGCTGGCGCATGAGCACATACTAATGCTCGACGATATTTTAAGTTGGAAAAATCCTAGCAAACTTCCACTATTCATGACTGCTACTTGTGAATTTAGCCGTTTCGATAATTACAAAAAGCTATCATCTGGAGAAATGATTCTTCTTCGTGATAACGGTGGTGGTATTGGACTCTTCACAACAACTCGGCTGGTTTTTTCTTCACCAAATTTCAGTCTGAATCAAAATTTTTATCATCATGTATTCGACTTAGATTCTGAAGGAAAGCATCTTCGTTTGGGAGACATCATGAGAAAAACAAAGAATGAAACCGGATCGGGAATTAACAAAAGGAATTTTACACTTTTAGGAGATCCGGCTCTTCGACTGAATTACCCGACTCATTCGGCCAAAACAATTCAGCTTAATAATGTAGATATCAGCCAACCAATTGATACTTTAAAAGCATTGAGTAAGGTTAAAATTTCGGGTCAGATAATTGCAAACACTGGTGAGATTCTGAATGATTTTTCGGGAACTGTTTACCCAACTGTATATGACAAAGCAACAACTAAATCCACTCGGGGTAATGATGAAAGTCCATTTGAATATACTATCCAAAATAGTGTTCTTTTCAAAGGAAAAGCCAGCGTTACCAATGGGGATTTTAATTTTAGCTTTTTTGTTCCAAAAGATATCAATTACCAATATGGCAATGGCAAAATATCCTACTATGCCAATAGCATGAATTCAGATGCCGCAGGATACACCAATAGTATTGTGGTTGGAGGAACAAATCCGAATGCGGAGAATGATAAGATTGGCCCTGAAATTGAACTTTATATGGACGATGAGCAATTTACTCCTGGCGGAATGACTAGTTCCTCTCCACTGTTGTTGGCCATCGTTCAAGATTCAAGTGGTATAAATACCGTTGGTAATTCCATTGGGCATGATATTATTGCCGTTTTGGATCAGAAAACGGACCAGCCATATGAGTTGAATGATTCTTATGAATCAGATTTAGATAATTATCAAAAAGGAAAAATTAGCTACCGCCTTTCGGATTTAGAAACAGGCGAACATGAAATTCAGGTTAAAGTTTGGGACAATGTAAATAATTCATCCGAGACTATGCTTGAATTCATTGTCGCAGATAATGCCGATCTTATTCTGAAACATGTACTAAACTATCCAAACCCTTTTACTACCAACACAGGTTTCTATTTTGAGCACAATCAAGCCTCCAGAGAACTAGATGTTTTGATTCAAATACTCACCGTATCAGGAAAATTAATTAAGACAATTGAAACCACTGTAAATTCGACGGGAAATCGTGTGGGTCCAATTCAATGGGACGGGAAAGATGATTTTGGCAATTCTATTGGTCGTGGAGTGTACTTCTATCGTGTAAAGGTTAGAGCCGATGATGGAAAAGTGGTGAATAAATTTCAAAAATTAGTGATCCTTAAATAATAAAAGCCAAGTTTAACAGTTTATTGAATATATTTGCAGACCATTATATTAAATTATTATGAATTACAGACTAACTCTAATCACAAGCCTACTAGCAATTTTGTTTTTTACAAATATTGCCTCTTGTCTTGCACAAAGCTCTACTTCAGGAGCCAATTACATTTCAACAGCCGTTCCTTTCCTAACAATTACTCCGGATTCTCGTGCAGGTGCGATGGGAGATGTTGGTGTGGCTACATCGCCAGATGCAAATTCGATGCATTGGAATCCAGCAAAATTTGCCATGATTGATGGCAACTATGGAGTTTCCGCTTCTTACACTCCTTGGTTAAGAGAATTGGTTGAAGACATGAGCATTGCCTACCTTACAGGATATTATCGTTTGGATAAGAATCAAGTAATTGCTTCTTCTCTTCGATATTTTACTTTGGGTGAAATAATCTTTTTAGAAAGTCAAGACGCAACTCCTATCTCAAGAAACCCAAATGAGTGGGCATTTGATATTGCTTATTCAAGAAGATTAACAGATAATTTATCCGGAGCTATTGCATTTAGGTACATTCGCTCTGATCTTACTCAGGCTCAATATGTTGCCGGAGTTGAGACACAGGCTGGAAACGCATTTGCTGCAGACATTTCTGTTTACTATCAAAAAGAATTTAAAAATAACCGGAAAGAAATGCTTTGGTCGTGGGGACTTAACATTTCAAATATCGGTTCAAAAATCAGCTATACTACAGATGATGAGAAAGAATTTATTCCTACAAATCTTAGATTGGGTTCTGCCCTTAAATTTGAATTGGATAGGTATAATTCTCTTACAGTTGCTGCCGATTTTAATAAATTATTAGTTCCAACTCCTACTACAGGAAGTATTGACGATAAACCGGAAGGAACTGTTATTGTTGGTGGTCAAGCATCTAACAAATCTGTTATGAGCGGTATTTTCACTTCATTTTCTGATGCTCCTGGCGGAATGAGTGAAGAATTTAAAGAAATGACCTGGTCGCTTGGATTTGAATATTGGTATCAAAATCAATTTGCTTTACGCACAGGTTACTACTACGAGCACGAAGAAAAAGGAAATAGAAAATATTTCACTGCCGGTTTAGGGGTAAAACTAAACATGTTTGATTTGGATTTTTCTTATTTAATTCCTTCAACTCAAAATAACCCATTAAAGAATACATTGCGCTTCACACTTACCGCAAATATTGATAAAATTATAAAGTAAGATGAAGATTAGAGTAGGATTTGGTTACGATGTTCATCAATTAGCCGAAGGAGAAGAGTTTTGGCTCGGAGGCATCCAATTAAAGCATAACAAAGGTTGCGTTGCTCATTCGGATGGAGATGTGCTAATTCATGCCATCTGCGACGCATTACTGGGAGCAGCAAACATGCGTGATATTGGTTATCATTTCCCAGATACATCAAATGACTATAAGAATATCGACAGCAAAATCCTTTTAAAAAAAACAATTAAACTAATCACTGAAAAGGGGTTTTCAATCGGTAATATTGATGCAACAATAGCTTTGCAACAACCTAAAATAAAATTAATAATTCCTGAAATGCAAAAGCTGCTTTCCGATGTAATGGAGATTGATATTGAGGATTTAGCGATAAAAGCAACAACAACAGAGAAACTTGGCTTTGTAGGTACCGAAGATGGTATTGCTGCCTATGCTACAGTTTTAATCGAAAAATTATAACATTCTATAGTTTCAATTAATTAAAAACCTTCCTTGAAGTAATTTCAGGAAGGTTTTTTTATGCAAAAAATAAATTTTGTATTATCATTATTTCCTCTTTGATAATTTCTCTATTTTGCTATATTTGTTGTATGTAGATATATAAATACTTAATTCGATCCAAAATGAGAAAAACAGTTGTTATAGGTGCCAGCCTTAATGAAGATAGATATTCAAATCAATGTGTTCGTATGCTACGCGAATACGATATTGAAACAATCGCTGTTGGCAACAAAGAAGGTAAAATTGCTGATGTTGAGATTAATGTTGGTCTACCTTGGGTAGGCCAAGTTGAAACTGTTGCGATTTACCTGTCTGCTAAAAATCAAGAATCATATTACGATTATATAATAGGTTTGAAACCAGAAAGAATCTTATTCCCTCCTGGAACCGAAAATCCAGATTTCTATCGAAAAGCAAATGCTTTAGGCATAGAAACAGAAGAAGCATGTCCTTTGGTAATGCTTCGTACGGGAGTTTATTAAATCGACTTGAAAAATACACAGAGACGCTATACTTGGCGTCTCTCTATTTAAAAAGTAAGTTGTAAGTACGTTTAAGATCCTCTTCCACTTGTGCTACTCCAATTGATCGGCTTCTTCGTAAAAATTCTTTTCCATCGAGGTAAACCAATAAACTCGGATTGGTATACAAACCCAATTGTGCTGCAATTTCTGGATGCTCTGCAGTATCAATATGAAAAGCTTTCAACTCTGGAAAGTCTTCCTGCATCATACACCTTATTTTTGGAGACAAAATCTTACATACGCCACAAGAAGGTGCGGAAAAGTAGATATAAAAAGACTCCCTTTTCTCTTTCAGTATTTCCAATTCAGACAATGATAAATTCATAAGGCACAATTCCTTTTAAATAGGGGTAAATATAATAAACACAGCTGTATCTTCACTACAAGCGAATCATTTTCAAAAGTCGCAGCGAAAACATTGCTCATAAAAAAAGCTGTT
>JAQBBZ010000342.1:0-6574 GCA_032125735.1 Labilibaculum sp. | reverse complement strand
CAACATTGAATGGCAGGCAAAAATAATTACTGAAAAAGATGGTGTCGTCTTTATTAACTCAGGAGATGCTGATGGTTTGAAAGTTGGTGATGTATTTTCCGTTTACCGCAAAGGAGACGATTTAATAGATCCCGACACGGGAATTTCACTTGGCAGCGTTGATTCTAAGATTGGAGAAATAAAGATTACAGATGCCGGCATTGGAAATGGGAAAGCATCCAAATGCTCTATTATTCAAGGCACGGGCTTCGCAAAAGGTAATTTCGTTCGTTTAAAATAGACGAATACAATATTTAAAAAGAATACCACAGAGAACACAAAGTGACACGGAGAAGAAAAACGAACAAGAAAAATCTGTGAAGCTCAGTGTACTCCGTGGTTATCTGTTTTTTTTTTGCTTGCCACTCACTAGATGTAAATGCAAAATAAATTTTGAATTGTTTTACCCCAAGCTTTACTGTGGCAGCATGTGTTTTGAGTGAAGAACTTTACCCCAAACCCCAAAAGGGGCTTAAAAGAGCAGTCGATTTGGAAAGTCCCCTTTAGGGGATTTAGGGGTAAAAAGACAAATGCAACATTATATTGTTTCTCATGCTTAATTAAGATGTGAACACAAAAATAGAAATACTAGCATTCCTTCATACCATTTTTATACCGATGAAGCTTTTGCTCGAGAGCGATGACTGTTTTCCAATACTGCAACCATCGCCTTACCAGGCAGACAGCTTCATTTTTATATCCATAAAGCTTCCGCACGAGAGCGATGACCATTTTTTTATACCGCAAGCCTATCAGCACCAGACTGATGACTCCATTTTTATGCCGATGAAGCTTTCGCTCGAGAGCGATGCCTATTTTGTGATGCCGGAACCCCCGTCGCACCAAACAGATGGCTCTATTTTTATGGCTAAAGACCCTTCGCATTCTGCAATACAGCTTTCCTGATAAAAAACAAGCCATCGCACAGGTAAAAACCTCCTTTTTGATGTCAATAAGGCCTCCGCTCCATTGCGACGCCCCCTTATCCATAAAAAAATGGCCGTCGCTCCCTGCAAATGACTCCCTTTTTATGCCTGGGAAGCCTCCGCTCCAAAACGAAGCAAGCACAAGCATCATGAAAAGACCATAAACATTGGCATTTCTCAATTCAGGCAAAAAAACAGACCCTTCGCTGATGATGAATGCCTCTTTCTGTTTTGTTTGTGATTGTTCCTACTATGAAATAGTTAACCCTTTTTTTAACTGTTTTGGAAAGTCCCGTTTAGGGGATTTAGGGGTGGTAAGAATAACTGAAGATATAAGAGTGTAAGCCATTAAGTTTCCTCAGTTCCTGCGGATTGCATTACTCCAAAGCTCGAATGGGTGAAATCCTGGAAAAACAGAATGTCCTGGAAGGACAAAATATAATAACGATGGATTTTAATCCATCGAATAGGCGAATCCTTCGAAAAAGGATTACATTGGCATTAGAACGAGTTTTTTCGATCGTTTAAAATAGACCAGCCTATCTTTCCAGCTTTTACAAGCTTATTTATTTTACGAAAAATTAATTTTATCACTATATTTAGGATAAGACTGTTAAGATAACAATGCACTGAAATAATCGCCCATGCATCAAAAAGATAACAAAATGCATACAGAGACCATTTACATTAAAAACATGGTTTGCAATTGTTGTGTGCGTATTTTAAGCATGGCCTTAACCAAAAATGGGATTCAAGTCGATCAAATTCGATTAGGCAAAGCGGATATTAGCTACGATCCCAACAAACACAATATGGATACGATTAATTCCATTCTTCAGGAGAATGGAATGGAATTAGTCATTAATCATGAACAGAAAATAGTAGGACAAATAAAAACAGCAGTTATTGAATTGATTCATCAAATGAATAACGTGGACTCCATTGTCCAAAAATCGGAATATTTGGTTGGTAAACTGGGATTAAGCTACCAACACTTATCCAAAATATTTTCCCGACACGAATCCATTACCTTGGAACGTTTTATTATTCTAAATAAAATAGAACGTATTAAAGAACTAATTGATCAGGGGGAATACACGCTCAGCGAGATTGCTTTCATGATGGATTATAGTAGTGTGCAATACCTTTCCAACCAATTTCATAAAATTACTGGTTTATCCGTAAGTGAGTATAAAAGAAACCCCGAGAATTACAAAAAGCAATTACACTCCTTGTATTAAAAATTCCGAAACCTCTTCCCTATTTAGCAAAACTAAATATTATAACTTATTCACTGAATATTGTAATATTTGTAATCAGGTATTGTCCTAACTTTCCTCCTATAATCCAGGAGCTTACTGAGCTTTGCATCATGCATTTCCTAAAAGTTCAGGAATCTCCATTAACCAAGCATTAATTTCAAAATCATGAAGTTAAAAAGAAACATAGCCATCAGTGAAAACGGATTCTTATTCAATCCGGAAACGGGAGACTCCTTTATCGTAAATCCTATTGCAAAAGAAATATTGAACTATTTGGAAGAAGGATATGATATCGAGAAGATTAAACAATTAATATTGGATCGATACGAAGTAGATCTGGTAACACTTGAAAAAAATATAGAAGATTTCCTAGGAATGCTTCAATACAACGAATTGCTTGACAGATAATACCGATTGGATAAATTAGTAGGCTACATTTCGCCATGCTCAACATAGCTTCCTATTTATTCCATCGGCATTAGACCGGGTTGTTTTCGCTCGCCATAGCTCACTAATTATTCAAAATGGTATAAAATGGAAAAGCCAAAATTTACTATCGCTGTAACAGGATTAAACAATACTGATAATCCAGGACCAGGAATACCGGTTATTCGGGGTTTAAAAGAAAGCAAAGATTTTGACGTAAGGATAATTGGTCTGGCATATGAAAATCTGGAGCCAGGAATCTATATGCGCGATTTGGTAGACAAAACCTATCAAATACCCTACCCATCAACAGGAATGGAGGCCGTGCTTGAAAGAATTGAGTACATCAATTCCAAAGAAAGTTTGGATATGATTATACCAAACCTGGATGCTGAGTTGTACACTTTCATTCAATCGAAGGCAAAACTCGAGAAAATGGGCATTCGCACCTTCCTGCCTACCATGGAACAGTTTGAGGAACGACACAAGGTAAATCTTTGCGAATACGGTGAAAAATATGGCGTTAAAGTTCCTTTTAGTAAGTCGATTACCAACCATAGAGACATTGATGAACTAAAAGAAGATTTTGAATATCCCGTACTGGTTAAAGGCAAATTTTACGATGCTTATTTGGCCTATACCCCCGAACAGGTGAATACTTATTTTAATAGAATATCCGCAAAATGGGGCCTGCCGGTTATCATTCAGGAATTTATCAGAGGTACCGAAGTGAACGTTATTGCTTTGGGCGATGGACATGGCAATACAGTTGGTGCAGTACCCATGCGAAAACAATATATTACAGATAAAGGAAAAGCCTGGGGAGGAATTACCATTAAGGATAATAAAATGCTTGATTTAAGCAAGAGTTTAATCAGGCAAACCAAATGGCGGGGCGGAATGGAATTGGAACTGATAAAAACCACTCAGAATGAATATTTCCTGATCGAAATTAATCCTCGAATTCCAGCATGGGTTTATTTGGCTGTTGCGGCCGGACAAAACCTTCCTGAAGCTCTGATTAAACTAGCATTCGGGATGGAATTTCCTCACTACACAGATTACGAAGTCGGAAAAATGTTTATCAGATATTCCTATGATTTAATAGGAGATATCGCACAATTTGGAAGCTTATCAGTTACCGGAGAAATGTAAAAAACACAGTCTTAACAAGCCATTTTACAAGAATTGAAAAAACTTAACAACCTGTCAGATGAAAAAATTGGATTACGAAAGACCCATACTCAATAAAGTAAATGCTGGTATGCCCGATAAATTCGGGATGAAAACTAAAACAGCATGTCTTAGCCATATCGAGGAACATTCCGTAAACGACATTTTAAAGGAATTTGGTTCCCCTGTGTATGTAATATCTGAGCCTTGTATTCGAAAAACCTACAAAACCGCTTATAAAGCATTTTCTTCACGATATCCACGAGTGCAATTTGCCTGGTCGTATAAAACCAACTACATGAATGCTGTTTGTAAGATATTTCATTCCGAAGGAGCATGGGCAGAAGTCGTTTCGGGTTTTGAATACTCCAAAGCAATTGAAAATGGAATCTCTGGCGATCAGATTATATTTAATGGACCAGAAAAGTCTAAGGAGGATTTAGAAAGAGCTATTACCGATGGAGCCATGATTCATTTAGACGGTTTGGATGAATTCTATTTTCTGGGCGAATTGGCTAAAAAACTTAATAAAAAGGCAAATGTTGCAATACGTATCAATTTAAATGCGGGTATTTATCCACAATGGGATCGATTTGGATTTAACCTTGAAAACGGAGAAGCCTGGCATGCAATAAACCGTATTATGCTGCATGATTACATGGAGTTAGTTGGACTGCATACCCACATGGGCACCTACATAACAGCAGTTAGTGCTTACGCAATTGCAGCAAATAAATTAGCAGATATAGCCGTTCGTTTGCAGCGAAAATTTAACCACAGCGTGAAATATCTCGATTTGGGTGGTGGATTTGCAACAAGAAATACTCTGAAAGGTGCCTACCTTCCAGGCTCAGACACCTGTCCTTCGTTCGATGATTACGCGGAAGCTCTAACATCCGCTCTTTTGGGAAGTGAATTGCCTCCTGATAAATTACCTCTATTAATACTGGAAACAGGTAGGGCTTTGATTGATGAAGCCGGTTATGCATTAGGAAGTGTATTGGCAAACAAGCGCTTGGTGGATGGGCGCAGAGCTACGGTTATTGATATTGGCGTAAACATGTTGTTCACCTCCTTTTGGTACGCACATGAGGTGATGCCTACAAAATTAAATTCGGAGCAAACAGAGAACACAACTATTTATGGTCCTTTGTGCATGAACATCGACGTGATTCGAGAAGCCATTCAATTTCCTTTGCTTCAAAAGGGCGATGCCGTTGTAATTCCACGAATTGGAGCCTATAACATGACCCAATGGATGCAATTCATAAAACTTCGTCCACCCGTATTGTTAATTGATGAAAACCGAAAAATACATGTGATCCGTAAGAAAGAAAGCTTTGAACAATTCAATGCCATGGAAAATGTCCCAGAACATCTAAAATAAGAATGAACGAGCTTAAAAAGAACATACTATTTTTAGGAGAAGCAACCCTAAACAGCTACGCACAGGTATTTTTCTCACGAAACAAAGCCTTTGCTATCTTACTTTTGGTGGTTAGTTTTTTCGATCCTTGGGCCGGTACGTCAGGTCTGATTTCCATTGTAACAGCAAATTTAGTTGCTTACAAAATGGGCTTCTCAAACTTTTACATTAAAGATGGAAGCTATGGATTTAATAGTCTTTTAGTAGGCTTAGGCATCGGCTTATACTTTCAGCCGGGACTGGAAATTATGGTTTTGGTGATTCTTTCATCCATTCTCACCTTATTCATCTGTTTATTTTTGCAAGGTGTGTTCACAAAATACGCCCTGCCCTTTTTAAGCGTTCCTTTTTTGCTTGGCATATGGATGATTATGCTAGCCAGTAGCGACTTAACTTCATTGGGAATTAGTGAAAGGGGCATTTACGAAGCCAATGAACTATTCAGCCTTGGTGGTTTAAAATTGGTGAATGTCTACCATTTCATGCAAAATTTTGAATTGCATCAATCAGTATCTATATTTCTGAAATCGCTGGGTGCAATTTTTTTCCAAAGCAATACTTTAGCTGGCTTTCTAATACTAATTGGCTTACTATTCTATTCTCGAATTGCTTTCACATTAGCAATTTTAGGTTTCTATATTGCTTACCTTTTCTATCTTCTTATCGGCGTAAACATTACCGAGTTGGGTTATACATTTATTGGCTTTAATTTTATACTAACCTCCATTGCACTAGGAGCGTTTTACGTAATTCCATCCCTGTATTCTTATCTGTGGATTATTCTGCTACTGCCAATTGTGGTGTTAACCACACTCAGCAGTATGCATTGGTTTGCTCCTTACCGCCTATCTATTTATGCACTGCCATTTAATGTGGTAACTCTTCTTTTCCTGTACATTCTTAAATTGAGGTATCAGCCCAGCGAAAAACTGCAGGAAGTGCAGGTACAGCACAACTCGCCCGAAAAGAATTTGTATTACTTCATTAGCAATGCACAACGTTTGTCCTCAAATGTATTCCCCGATTTTCAACTTCCCTTTATTGGAGAATGGTCAGTATCACAAGCACATGATGGTAAAATTACGCACAAGAATGAATGGCGCCATGCCTGGGATTTCGTAATACGTAATGATAAGGATGAGCAATATAAAAACGATGGCGATTTTGTGGAAGATTACTATTGTTACAACAAAACAATACTATGCCCGGCAGATGGAGAAGTTGTAAATATTTTGGATGGTGTTCCTGATAACAAAATTGGACAGGTAAATTTAGAACAGAATTGGGGTAACAGCTTGGTGATTCGTCACGATTACGGTTTT
>JAQBBZ010000341.1:0-24237 GCA_032125735.1 Labilibaculum sp. | reverse complement strand
GTTACCGATATGGTTAATTGGAGAAACAAAGTAAAAGATGAATTCTTTAAAAAAGAAGGCACTAAAATTACTTACATGCCAATTATTATAGAAGCTGTGTCTAAAGCTTTACGTGAATTCCCAGGTGTAAATGCTTCCGTTGATGGATACAATGTTATTCTTAGAAAGAATATTAATGTGGGTGTTGCAGTGGCTCTTCCCAGTGGAAACCTAATTGTTCCCGTAATTAAAAATTCAGATCAGAAAAATTTGATTGGTTTGGCAAATGACCTGAACCGTTTGGCAAATGCAGCACGAAACAATAAATTGAGTCCTGATGATATTCAGGGAGGTACTTTCACCATTTCTAATTTTGGATCCTTCAAAAATGTAATGGGTACTCCGATTATCAATCAGCCACAGGTTGCAATTTTAGCTGTTGGAACCATTGAAAAGAAACCTGCTGTAATTGAAACTCCAGCTGGTGATGCAATTGTAGTTCGTCAGAAAATGTTCCTGTCTCTTTCCTACGACCACCGTGTTGTAGATGGAGCCTTGGGTGGAGCATTCTTACGGAAAATTGCAGATTATTTGGAAGAAATTGATAGTAACAGAGCATTTTAAATCATGGAAACATTGGAAATTACCTCCGTAGATACTACGAACAAAACTAATAAGATGACTGAAAATAAAAAGTTTAGCATTAAAGGTACATCGAAAGACATGCTTGGTCGTTGGTTTCAACTGATGACTTTGGGTAGAGCATTGGATGAAAAAGCGCCAAATTATCTTAAGCAAGCCATTGGATGGTCATACCATGCACCTTATGCTGGTCATGATGGTATTCAACTTGCAATTGGGCAGGTATTCGATCGGAAAACAGATCACTTATTCCCTTACTATAGAGATATGCTTACCTCTATCTCTGCAGGTTTAACTGCCGAAGAGATCATCCTAAATGGGATTTCAAAAGATACAGATGTAGCAGGTGGCGGTCGTCACATGTCGAATCACTTTGCAAAACCTGAATGGAATGTGCATAATGTATCTTCTTGTACTGGAAATCATACATTGCATGCAGTTGGTTTAGGTAGAGCAATAAAAAAATACAAGAGCAAAGGAGTTGTTTTTAGTTCTCAGGGAGAATCTTCGGTATCCGAAGGCTATGTTTACGAGGCTATTAACGGAGCAACCAATGAGCAGCTTCCTGTTGTATTCGTATTTCAGGATAATGGATATGGAATTTCGGTTCCTAAGAAAGACCAGACAGCAAATAGAAAAGTTGCGGATAATTTCAGAGGAATGAAATATCTGAAAATTATTCATTGTAATGGAAAAGATGTTTTCGATTCGATGAACGCAATGACTGAAGCAAAACAAATTGCTTTGGAGACTTCAACGCCGGTAATTGTTCAAGCCAACTGTGTTCGTATGGGCGCTCATTCTAATTCAGATAAGCATGAATTGTATCGCGATAACGCAGAATTAAATTATGTTACCGAGTACGATCCTTTGGCGAAATTTCGCAGATTGCTGGTTCGTTACAAGCGTTTTACCGAAGAGGAATTGTTGGCCATTGAAGCTGATGTGAAATTGGAAGTTAAAAAAGCTCATAAAGCTGGTTTAAGTGCACCAAATCCGGATCCTGCATCCATTCACGATTTTGTAATTCCAGAGCCATATGTTTCTGAGAAATATCCTGAAGGACTTCACAATTTTACAGGCAACAACAAAAAGTTGATTGAAGGATTGAATGAAACATTGAAAGCAGAATTTCGTCACAATCCAGATACTTTTATTTGGGGACAGGATATAGCCAACAAAGATAAAGGTGGCATTTTTAATGTTTCCAAAGGAATGCAGCAAGAATTCGGTAAAGATAGAGTGTTCAACGCTCCGATTGCCGAAGACTACATCATGGGAACAGCAAATGGAATGAGCCGTTTCAACGATAAGATTAGAATTGTTGTTGAAGGTGCTGAATTTGCAGATTATTTCTGGCCTGCAATGGAGCAGTTTGTAGAAACGACTCACGAATATTGGAGAACAAAAGGTCAGTTTTCTCCGAATATTACAGTTCGTTTAGCTTCTGGTGGATATATTGGTGGAGGATTGTATCACTCTCAGAATATTGAGGGAGCTTTAGCAACTTTCCCGGGTGTTCGCATTGTTTATCCATCTTACGCGGATGATGCAGCAGGTTTGTTACGTACAAGTATTCGCTCAAAGGGAATGACAGTATTCATGGAGCCTAAAGCTTTGTATAACGACCCGAAAGCATCGGCTGCCGTACCTGACGATTTTGAAGTTCCGTTCGGAAAAGCAAGAGTAAGAAGAGAAGGTTCTGATTTAACAATTGTAACCTATGGAAATACAACTCACATGTGTGTTGAGGTGGCTGATAAGTTGGCCGAAGATACAGGCAAGCAGATCGAGGTTATTGATCTTCGCTCACTGGTTCCGATGGATACAGAAACAATTCTGAAATCGGTAGCAAAAACCAATAAAGTGATGGTTGTTCATGAAGACAAAGTTTTTTCAGGGTTTGGAGCTGAAATTTCAGCTACAATAACCGAACAAGCTTTCAATCATTTGGATGCTCCGGTAAAGCGTGTAGGATCTGAATTTACACCTGTTGGTTTTAATCGTATTTTGGAAAAAGCAGTTCTTCCAAATAATGATAAAATTTACGCAGCCGCAAAAGAGCTATTAGAGTATTAATATCAGATTAGGAGATATCAGCTATGAGACAGTTTAAAAGGGCTCAGTTTTTTTCTCATCTCTCGATTCTCACATCTAAAATTTAAAAAGAATATGAAAAAGATAGGTTTATTCTATAGTTTCAATACACATAAGACAGCGAAAAATGCTGAAAAAATAAAGAAAGCTTTTGGCACTTCTGCTGAAGTGGAAAGTGTAAATGTTGAGGAAGTTGACGAAGATATCTTTCTTGCTTACGATAATTTGGTATTAGGTGTACCAACTTGGTTCGATGGAGAACTTCCTAATTACTGGGATGAGTTTATGCCTGCAATCGAAGATCTAAAGCTAAAAGGCAAAACAGTTGCTTTGTTTGGTTTAGGCGATCAGGTCGGATATCCTGAGAACTTTGTCGATGCGATTGGTCTTTTGGCAATGGCACTTGAAGAACGAGGGGCAAAAGTAATTGGATTGACTTCTCCGGAAGGGTATAAATTTGAAAAATCGCGTGCTTTACGAGATGGTAAATTTTTAGGTTTGGCTCTTGATATCGAAAATCAGGCAGCACTGTCCAATGAAAGAATAGCAGCCTGGGTTGAGCAATTAAAAAAAGAGTTTAAATAGATTCCTTTATTGTAATGTTATATTGCCAAGAGCTTCTCCGAAAGAGGGAAGCTTTTTTTTTGTGATTCTAATTTTAATAAAAGATAGAATTTAACCACAAAGGAAAACCAAGTACAACCCAAAGACACACAAAGTAGATAGAGACTGAAGGGCTCAAACATCAATAGTCCGGAGTACCACCTCGGGTATTATGCACGATGCAAATCCTTCTCGAAGAAAATTGTAAGCAAAAGAGCAACCGTTTTTCGCGACGAAAATAAGATCCCATTCAAAATGGAATTAATGAGCTTAAAATCTAATTCATCACGAAGGCAAATCGAGAACAAGCCAAAGACACACAATGAATATCGAGCCTGAAGGGCTCAAACATTAATAGCTCGGGGAACCACCCCGGGTATTATGGACGATGCAAATCCGTCGCAAAGGGAATTCTAGGTCGAAGGGCAAATCTTTCTAGCGACGGAAATAATCAGTTTTAGGGATATCAATTAAAATTAAATAGAACCGTTTTAAATCAGTTATATAGCCAGTCACTATAAATGGCAGTTCAAAAAAAATTCATAGATTTACAGCAAGCGAGAATAAATATATGAATAGAATTATTCCCATACTACACAAACACTCCTACAAAGGACTATACGAATGCTGGATTTGTTGATCCAGTCCTGCCTTTTATTGCCCCAATTCTCCTGATGTAATTTTCAATCAGGAATCTTACTCACAGATTTTTTATTTAATATCAGAAATATGAATGGTATCGTGTTTGATATCAAACGATATGCTGTACATGATGGTCCTGGAATTCGTACCACGATTTTCATGAAAGGCTGTCCGTTGCGCTGCTTGTGGTGTCACAATCCTGAAAGTTTTTCTCTGCAAATCGAAGAATTCAGTCAATGTAAAAGATTGGCTGAAAAATCGGTTGAAGAGAAAGTCAAAATAGGGAAAGAATACGCTGTAAGTCAATTAATCAAAGAAATTGAGAAGGATCAATTGTTTTTTGATGAATCGGGAGGAGGAGTTACTTTTTCGGGAGGAGAACCTCTGCTGCAAATTGATTTTCTGGATGCTATGTTGAAAGAATGTTGGTCAATAGATCTGCATACAGTAGTAGATACCTCTGGATTTGCACCAAAAGCTCATTTTGAACGAATCGTTGATCATGTGAATCTCTTTTTATTCGATGTAAAGCACATGAATGATGAGGAGCATCAAAAACTGACAGGTGTTTCCAACAAACAGATACTGGAGAATCTTAAATTTTTGATTGGAAAAGGGAAAGGTCTGATTATTAGATATCCAATGATTCCCGGGTTCAATGATTCGAAAGAGAATATCACAAATATGATTGAATTCCTTGCAGACTTGACTTCTCAGATAGAAATTCATATTTTACCTTATCACCGAATTGGAAGAGATAAATATGCGCGTTTCAACAAAGAAAACAAGATGCCTGATATTCCTTCTTTACAGGACGAGGATGCCCTTTGGGCAAAAGAAATTTTCGAAAAGGCTGGATTCAAAGTGGGAATTGGAGGCTGATTTTACAGTGATCAGTAAACAGTGATCAATTAATAATTTTTAATTAACAATTATTAATTCAATGAAAAAGATGAACAAAAGAATAAAACAATTACGCGACCAAAGTATAAATGCCACTAACCGAATTTCTCCGGAAAGAGCTTTGTTAATGACAGAATTTTATCAATCGGATGAAGCTCAAATGGTATCTACTCCAGTAAAAAGAGCTTTGTCTTTTATGTATGTATTCGCCAACAAGAAAATTTGCATTAACGACAATGAATTGATTGTTGGAGAGCGGGGACCAGCACCAAAAGCTTGTCCTACATTTCCTGAAATATGTATTCATTCATTGGATGATCTGACGATTTTGAATGATCGGGAAAAGGTTTCGTTCAAAGTTGATGAGGAAACACGAAAGGTTTATGAAGACACCATCATTCCATTTTGGAAAGGAAAAACCAATAGAGATAAGCTAATTGGAAACATGACTCCTGAGTGGCTGGATGCTTATGGAGCAGGAATATTTACTGAATTTCAGGAACAAAGAGCTCCCGGACATACCGTGTTGGGAAAAAAGATGTTCCGGAAAGGATTTCTTGAAGTAAAAGAGGAGATTCAAAAAGCAATGGATCAATTGGATTTCTTTGCCGATGCCAATGCTTACGAAAAACAGGAAGAGCTAAAGGCCATGGCCATTACATGCGATGGAATCATTCTGTTTGCAAACCGTCATGCCGAAGAATTGGATCGATTGGCAAACTTAGAAAAAGACACAAAACGAAAAACAGAATTGGAACAAATGGCTGCTGTTTGCCGCAAAGTTCCTGCTCATGCACCCGAGACTTTTCATGAGGCACTACAGCATTACTGGTTCATTCATTTGGGGGTTATAACAGAATTAAATCCGTGGGACTCCTTTAATCCTGGGCGATTGGATCAGCATTTACAGCCTTTTTACGAGAAAGAAGTTCTGACAGAGAAGCTGTCGAAAGAGGATATGTATGAGCTGCTTCAGGCTTTTTGGGTGAAGTTTAACAATCATCCGGCACCACCTAAAATGGGAGTTACTGCTAAGGAAAGTAATACGTATACCGATTTTTGCCTGATTAACATGGGCGGATTAAAGGAAGATGGATCGGATGCAGTTAACGATATGTCGTACGTGCTGTTGGATGTAATTGAAGAAATGAGGCTTTTGCAACCTAGTTCTATGGTTCAGGTGAGCAAGAAAAATCCCGACAGGTTTATAAAGTGTACGCTGAAAATTTTGAAAACAGGTTTTGGACAGCCATCCATTTTTAACACCGATGCCGTTGTTCAGGAAATGCTGCGACAAGGAAAAAGCATTGAAGATGCCCGGAACGGCGGTTGCAGTGGTTGTGTGGAAACGGGAGCTTTTGGTACTGAGAATTACTCCTTAAGCGGCTATTTTAATCTGGCTAAGATATTGGAGATTACCTTGAACAATGGTTTCGATCCGCGCACCAAAAAGCAAATTGGTTTGCAAACGGGTTCCATTACCGATTTTTCCTCTTACGAAGATGTATTTACAGCATGGCAAAAACAAGTGAACTACTTTGCGGATATTAAGATTCGTGGTAATAATGTGATTGAACGTCTGTATGCCAATTATCTTCCAGTGCCATTTCTTTCGGTTCTGGTTGAGGATTGTATCTCGAACGGACAGGATTACAATGCTGGTGGTGCACGCTACAATACTAGTTACGTGCAAGGTGTAGGGCTGGGAAGTTTAGCTGATATGTTCAGTGCCATTAAATATCAGGTTTTCGATCAGAAGAAAATTTCTTTGGCAGAACTGAAATATGCAATGGATCAGGATTTTGTTGATTACGATCAGTTGCGCAGCGATTTGGTTTACAACACTCCAAAATACGGTAACGATGATGATTATGCTGATGACAAGGCCATTGCTATTTTCGAAACCTTTTACATGGCAATTAACGGCAGACCATCTTCAAAAGGCGGTGTGTTCCGAATCAATATGCTGCCAACTACTTGTCATGTTTATTTTGGCAATGTAATGGGCGCTTCGGCCGATGGCCGATTGGCAGGTAAACCGCTTTCCGAGGGAATTTCTCCGGTTCAGGGAGCCGATACAAAAGGGCCGACTGCAGTCGTAAAATCAGCAGCTAAAATTGATCATTTACGAACCGGAGGAACTCTGTTGAATCAGAAATTCAGCCCTTCGTTTATGGACAACGAGGCAGGAATTACTCAGGTGATGAATTTGGTGCGTTCTTATTTCCGCATGGATGGGCATCACATTCAGTTTAATGTGGTGAGTGTGGAAACTTTAAAAGATGCGCAGAAACATCCTGAGAATTACAAAGATTTAATTATTCGTGTGGCTGGTTACAGCGATTATTTTAATGATTTGGGTGAAGATTTACAGAATGAAATCATTCAAAGAAACGAACACAAAGATTTTTAAGGTTTTTGTATTAAGAGAGCATGAAAGTCTCCAATAGCAATATTCCGGGGTTATTTTGAAATTACCCCAAACCTCTAAAGGGGCTTAAAAAGCACCAAAACTATAAATGTAAGTAGAAGTCCCCTTTAGGGGATTTAGGGGTTATAAATTGTAAATAGTGAGAAAGGAATTTGTTTTTTTTGTACTGAAATTGACGAATGTTATTTTTTGAAAATAAACAACCAAATAGCTGCCATAAAACAATGAAAAAACTAACACTAATCTTATTTGCCCTGCTAAGTCTAAGCTTTGTGCAGGCGCAAAAGAGTTTTACTCTTGAGGATATCATCAATAAGGGAACTTTTCGTGCCCGTTCGGTTTACGGATTACGTTCCATGAACAGCGGAGAGTCTTATACCGTCTTAAAACATGGAATTCGAATTGAAAAGTTTTCTTATGCTACAGGAGAATCCGAAGAAATAATTTTTGATTTGGCCGAGGCTGGAATTGATAAAATCAAGAGTATCGATTCGTATCAGTTTTCTTCCAATGAGCGGAAGGTTTTGATTGCCAGTAATCGTAAGAATATTTACCGACATTCATATTCCGCAGAATTTTATGTGTACGACCGCGATAAAAAAACATTGGAAGCTTTGTCGACAGGCAGACAGCAATTGGCTGATTTTTCACCTTCCGGCGATCAGATTTGTTTTTTTCGAGACAACAATCTCTTCATAAAAGATCTTCAGAAGATGAAAGAGGTTCAGATTACCTTCGATGGAAAATACAATCACATTATTAACGGAGCACCCGATTGGGTTTATGAGGAAGAGTTTTCCTTCAGTCAGGCATACCAATGGTCGCCCGACGGCAAACGAATTGCCTTTATGCGTTTCGACGAGAGCAAGGTGAAGCAGTTCAATATGACGGTTTTTAAGGGAACAAATCCCGAGAAAACAGAGAATGCCTTGTATCCTGAAAATTACACGTTTAAATACCCAAAAGCAGGAGAGGACAATTCAATTGTGAGTGTTCATGTGTACGATTTGCAATCGAAAGCCACACAAACAATGGATATTGGAGAGGAAATCGATCAGTACATTCCAAGGATGCAATGGACACAAGATCCTAAGGTTTTGAGTATTGTTAGAATGAACCGTCATCAGAATCATTATGAGCTTTTGTTGGCTGATGCCGAAAACGGAAAATCAAAATTATTGTATGAAGAGAAGAATGATGCATGGATTGATATCAACGATGATTTGAGCTTTTTGAAGGATGGAAAACATTTTATTTTCACCAGCGAAAAGTCAGGATTCAATCACATTTACCTGTACGATTTGCAAGGAAATCCAGTCAGGCAAATAACCAATGGCAATTGGGAGGTGACTCGATTTTTAGGTTATGATCAGGCAAGTGAACTATTTTACTATCAGGCGGCAGCCGTGTCTCCTTTGCAACGCGAAATTTATGCGGTAGATATCAAAGGAAAGAAAACGATACTGCTTAGCGCAGATAAGGGAAGTAATACTGCCAATTTCAGCAAAGGATTTAAATACTACATCAACTATTTTTCGAGTAATGAGCAAGCTACTTTGGTGACTTTGCACAACGCAAAAGGGAAGTTGATCCGCACATTGGAAGCGAATAAAGACTTACAGAAAACAATGCAGGACTATCAATTACCAAAGCGGGAATTTTTCAGCTTTACAAGCTCCGAAGGAGTTGAATTAAATGCCTGGATGATGAAACCGGTTGATTTTGATAGTAGCAAAGAATATCCTGCCTTATTAACCTTTTATGGTGGTCCGGGCTCTCAGGAAGTGTTGGATCGTTATAGTTTCGATTGGTCAGATTATTTGGCTCAAGAAGGATTTGTAGTGGTTTGTGTCGATAACCGGGGAACAGGTGGACGAGGAGAAAAATTCAAGAAATGCACTTACATGCAAATTCAGAATCTGGAAGCCATCGACCTGATTGAAACAGGAAAGTACATGGCAAAACAGCCTTTTATTGCTGCTGATAAAATTGGCGTGTATGGCTGGAGTTTTGGCGGACAAATGTCTTCTTTGTGCATGTTTCGGGGTGCAGATGTGTTTGCCGCAGGAATAGCTGTTGCGCCGGTAACTACCTATCGCTATTATGATAGCATATATTCGGAAAGATACTTGCGCACACCGCAGGAAAATGCAAAAGGATACGATGAGTATGCGCCCATACATTTTGCCGATCAGTTAAAAGGAAAATTCTTGTTGGTTCACGGCACCTCCGATGACAATGTGCACATGCATAATACTCTGGAGCTGGCTGAAGAATTGGTGCAACACAACAAAAAATTCCAGATGCATTTGTACACCAACCGAAATCATGGCATTTATGGGGGGAATACCCGTTTGCATCTGTACGGTATGATGACCGATTTTTTTAAGGAGAATCTTAAGTAAGAAGGAGAAGTGTGATGTGCAATCGTGTTTCTTATCACAAAGGAAAACGAAGTGCAGCACAAAGAAAATGAGCCTGAATGGCTCAAATATTTATAGCCCGTGGCATCGCCACGGGTTAATTGTATCATGTAAATCTGTCGCATGAGATTGTGTTGATTTGGGAGTTTAAGATTCCTGCGACGGAATTGTACCTCAACCCGGCACGGAAACCAAAAGGAGAAAAGGAAAAGAATCGGTGGCGTAAAGGTATAAAAGCGACCAGCAACTAAGTTTTTTTTTATTTCGGATGAATAGTCAGTAACTTACAGAGAGTGTAAGTGAGCCAGTTACTAATCAGTTCGATATGGATGATTTTTACCTCCCCAAAATGAAACGCTTCATTGCAGCACTTCTTTTTCTGTTGGGTTTTCTCAGCAGCAGCAGTCTTATTGCTCAGGAAGACGATGTTTGTATGATGTGCCACGACGATCCTTATCTCGCAAAGGAAGTGAATGGTAAAACACAATCAGTTTGGGTCGATCTGCCCATAATAACGAATTCAATCCACGGGAAAATAACCTGTATTGAATGTCATCCCGAAGCAGCCGTTGAGGACTGGCCTCATCCGGAAACAATGCAACCAGTAAATTGTGGAAGTTGCCACGAAAAGGCCGGTACTGAATACAGTATGAGTGTTCATGGTAAAGCCCTTCGCGAGAAAGCCAGATATGCGCCCGATTGTAAGGAGTGTCATGGAAAGCATGATATTCTTTCTCACGCCAATATTAATTCCCGAACCTATAAAATGAACATTCCCGTTTTGTGTGGAAAATGTCATCGCGAAGGAGCACCTGTTGCGCGAACCTATCAAATTACCGAGCACAATATTTTAGAAAACTACAGTCAGAGTATTCATGGCAAAGGATTGTACAAGAGTGGTCTGATTGTTACAGCCACCTGTAACGATTGTCATGGAAACCATTTGATATTGCCCCATACCAATCGACTTTCGAGCATTTCGCTTAAAAATATCGCAGCTACCTGCATGAAATGTCATGCCCGAATAGAGCAGGTTCATACGAAGGTGATCAATGAGCAGTTGTGGGAAAAAAAGCCGGGAGCCATTCCTGCTTGTACCGATTGCCATCCGCCTCATATTGTAAACATCCAGAATATTGTTGAGAGTATTTCCGATCGTTCTTGTCTGCTGTGTCACGAAAAAAAGGATGTTCATAAAATTGTTGAAGGGGATACCATTTCTCTTCAGGTTGATGTGAATCATCTTACAAATTGGGCTCACAATAACATCACCTGTGTAAAATGTCACTCCGATGTATCCGCAAAAAAATATCGCCCCTGCGAAACAGCGGGAAAAGTAGATTGTTCTGGTTGTCATGCTGAAGTTGCAGAAATCTATATGGCCAGCGGGCACGGTGCAGCCTATTTGGAGGGAAAGGAATCCGCACCCTATTGCACCGATTGTCACGGCACTCATATTGTAAAAGCTAAAACGGATGAGACTTCGCCTGTTTACCGGCTTTCCATTCCTAAACTTTGTGGCGGTTGTCATAAGGAAAATGGCCGGGCAATTCAGCAAACAGAGCTTAAAGAAGTGGATGCTTACCACGATTACTCCTTGAGTGTTCATGGTCGAAGCATGACCCAAAAAGGACTGCTTTCGAGTGCTGTGTGTACCGATTGCCATACCGCTCATTTCATGCTGAAAGACAGTGACGTGAGATCTTCGGTTTATCCGCAAAATATTCCCGCGACTTGCGGCAATTGTCACAAGGGAATTTACAATGAATACATTCGCAGCGATCATTCGATTGCAAAAAATAATGACGGGCAAAAATTCCCTACCTGTACGGTTTGTCATTCGGCTCACCTCATTTCCGAGATCGACAAAGATGAGTTTATGAATGAAATCACCCATCAGTGTGGTCTTTGTCACAAACATTTGTCCGAAAGCTATTTGGATACCTATCACGGAAAAGCCTATCAGCTGGGTTATTTAAAAGCAGCCCGATGTTCCGATTGTCACGGAGCTCATTCCAATATGAATGTGAAGGATCCCAACTCAGCGGTTGGCTACGACAATATTGTGGCAACCTGTCAGAAATGCCACGAGGATGCAAACATGCGGTTTACCGGATTTTTAACCCACGCAACACATCATAACCGCGATAAATACCCGGCTCTGTATTTCACCTTTTGGGGAATGTCTTCCTTATTGATTGCAGTGTTCGGCTTTTTTGGTTTGCATACCCTTTTGTGGTTGCCCCGATCCTTGCGCGAACGAAAGAGGAAGAAACTGATGCCTCATTTTGGAAAGGCTGTTTATATCCGGCGATTTACCGAAAGTCAGCGAATTACCCATGTGTTTGTTATTTTAAGTTTTGTGATATTGGCCCTAACCGGCATGATGCTTAAGTTTGCAAATATGCAATGGGCCAGACATCTGGTTGATTTGTTGGGCGGTGTTGAAATGGCAGGTACATTGCATCGTTTGGGTGCGGTAATCACTTTTGGATACTTTGTTTTTCACCTTTTTTCGCTCATTAAAAACAAGAAGAAAATGGGTTTCGGATGGTCGCAATTTATATTTGGCAAGCATTCTCTGCTATTCAACCGTCAGGATGTTAAAGATTTTTGGGCAAGTATGAAATGGTTTGTGGGAAGAGGAGAACGACCAAATTACGGGCGATGGACTTATTGGGAGAAATTCGATTATCTGGCCGTGTTTTGGGGAGTGGCCATTATCGGTTTTACCGGATTGGTCTTATGGTTTCCCGAGCTGTTTACTAAGTTTATGCCTGGCTGGCTGATTAATGTGGCTCAAATCATTCATAGCGATGAAGCCTTGCTGGCAGTAGGTTTTATTTTCACCATCCACTTTTTCAACACGCACTTTCGCCCGGAATCCTTTCCCATGGATACCGTAATTTTTACCGGACATGTGTTGCTGGAAGAATATAAAGCCGACAGGCCAAGAGATTATGAAGAATTGGAAAAATCGGGCAAGTTGAACGAATTGGTAGTCGAGATAGAGATTCCTAAAGAGAAAAGGCGGATCGTGAAAGTATTTGGTTTCTTTTTCCTTTTCGTTGGATTCCTCTTGATCGCTTTAATCATCTATTCCTTGCTTTTTGGATCCAGTTAAATACCCGCTTTTTTAAGGAGAATTTAAAATAGAAAAAGAGTCAACGCTAAGGAACACAAAGAATACAGAGTATAAAGGGCTCAAACATCAATAGACTGAGGTAAAACCCCAGGTGTAATGAATCATGAACATCCGTCGCAAAGGAAATTGCAAATAAAAGAACAAGTCCGTCTGGCGACGGAAATAAAAACCTCTCCGATGGGGAATTGATAAAAAGTCTAATCTAAAATTGATAGTAAGAACATCTGTTTGCGACTGACGGGATTTCTTCCTTTTCCCGGTCAGGTCTTTCCGTTTGCAAAATGGGCTCATTTGTGCGCCAAAGAGCCCCTTCCGTGTCAAGCTTTTGCTTTTCCGTGACAGAGCAAATAGCTTCCGTGTCACAATACACCTGTTCCGTGACATCGACTCAGCTATTCCGCGTCATACGGAAAGAGAATTTCAACAAACTGAAAAGCAAAATACGGTCACTGAAGAGGTGCTGAAGCGAACTGAAAAGCAAAATACGGTCACGGAAGAGGTGCTGAAGCGAACGGAAAAGCAAAATACAGTCACGGAAGAGGTGCTGGAGCGAACTGAAAAGCAAAATACGGTCACTGAAGAAGTGCTGGAACATACGGAAAAGCAAACCTGTGTAACAGAACAGACAAGGAAGCCTGAGCACCTGCAAAGTGCCTGAGATTTGCTCTTAATTTTAAAAAGAAATAGGGCAATAGAACTATTATTAAGTTTATCTTTAACACTTATTTATTTGGAACAAGGGAATTGCTTTGCATGATTCAAGTAAAACGATTGGGATTTACGATTGAAGAATCGAAAGGTCTCTTGCAAAAATAAAAAGTCTATCACATCTAATTTTGAGGGATATAAGACACAATAACAACAACTTGCAGGAAATAACAGATAAGTGATGTAAAGTGCATTGCACTTTACTTTTACGTTACAGGCAAGCCCCCAAAAACGAACTGTAAATTTGAAAAAATAATGAATTTAAAGAAAAAAATATATAGACTTGTAGAGAAAGGTTCGCATGGTAACAAAATCAATTTGATTTTTGATTATATAATCATGAGCTTGATTATCTTGAGCATAATTTCAATAATTCTAGAATCAATCAAAGAAATCGGAGCTGATTTTAAATTATTTTTAGAATGGTTTGATCTATTGTCTGTATCTATATTTTCGATTGAATATTTAATGAGACTTTATGTTTCTGACTTGACCCATCCAGCAAAAAACAAATTCAAATCTGTTTTAAAGTTTATTTTTTCAACAAATGGATTGATAGATTTATTCGCAGTTCTTCCATTTTATCTTCCTATGATTATAAAAATTGATTTAAGGTTTTTAAGAACTCTAAGATTAATCCGAATTTTGAGAATATTAAAAATCAATAGATACACGAAATCACTAAATTTGATTGGGGCGGTACTGAAAGATAAAAAATCTGAATTAGCAGTAACTGGATTTGTAACACTACTTCTTCTTATTTTCGCGTCTTTTGTTATGTATAATGTTGAAGGAGACAAACAACCTGAAGTATTCCCCAATATATTAGCTGCATTTTGGTGGGCTGTTGCAACTCTTACGACAGTTGGCTATGGAGATGTATATCCAATTACAGGATTAGGTAAATTTATAAGTGGATTAATTGCATTGATGGGCATTGGAATAGTTGCTTTACCGACTGGAATAATAGGTTCTGGATTTATGGATAGATTGAAAAGTGATAAAAAGGATGGAGAAAAAACATGTCCGCATTGTGGGAATAAGATTAAATGATAAAGGCCAGCTAGTAACTCGCAATCCCTTACGAAATCATACACTCCGTAGCCAATACTAACACCTGCTAATATCCATCAGAATAAAGATTTCTGTATGTTTAGCTTCATTCTATCATAGCCGGGGAATAATTGGGCTAAAAAGCATTAAAACAATTTACACATGCCTTATTTGGAACTAATCTGAGAATCAAAGCCCAGTGTTCTAAATAATGTTTTGTTTTTTTTTTAAAACGAAAGGATAAAATACCTTTGTGTAAAATCAATCAATAAAAATAAAAAAATGAAAATAGCAGTACCGGTTACAAGCAGCAAACAAATCGATGGTCATTTTGGTCATTGTGAATTTTACAATGTGTTTACAATTTCAGAAAACAAGGAAATTGTCGATGTTCAAAAGATGGAATCACCACAGGGTTGTGGCTGCAAATCGAACATTGCATCGGTTTTGGCTGAAGCGGGTGTAACCGTTATGCTTGCCGGAGGAATTGGCAACGGAGCAATCAATGTGTTAAACAATTCAGGGATTGAAGTGATTCGAGGTTGTTCGGGCAATGCTGAGGAGGTGGTTAAGCTGTATGTTGCAGGCTCGGTAAGCGATAGTGGTTCAAGTTGTCAGCATACTCATGGCGAAGGAGGAGATCATCAATGCAGTCACTAAAAATTCTTTGTTTAGGAAGAAAATTTAGGGCGTAGAAAGAACATATTTTGCAGTTTGGCCGGGCATCATAGCCAAAAACCTATTTAAGGATAGAGTAAGCTGTATTTAAATAATGGCAATGCAACTGTTTGGTAAAAGTAAAGAGATTTATAGTCAGCACTATAAGTCTCTTTTTTGGTAGGTGTAATTTCTGATTAATAAATAATTTTTTAATAGATTATACAGGGTGAAAATATTTGTGAAATTGCAAATCTTCAATCACTTTTATTATTTAATTTGTAATAGAAAGTGTTTTTTGTATTTTATATGAGAATTAAGCTTAGGCGATTATTAATCAGTGTTATAAAACGACTGTAAACGGTGTTATGAATGTTAAGATAAGAAAATCCGATAGTAACGATTTTAATTTTTTAGTGAAATTGGAAGAGGAATCTTTTCCTGTTTTTCAAAGAAGTGCAAAACAAAGTATTAAGCATGGTATTCAAAGTGAGTTTCAGGAAGTATTAATCCTTGAAACAAAGGATAAGAGCAGAGTTTCGATTGGAGCTTTAATCTTGTTTAAATACAGTAAATCATTACGCATATACTCCATAGCGATATTGCCTGAATACCAAAATATGGGATATGGGGATTATTTGCTTCGACATGTATTTGATTATGCCAATACTAAACAATTCGAAAAAATATTGATTGAGGTAAGTGCTAAAAACACAAATCTAATTGATTGGTATAAGAACCGTGGATTTAATTCCAGCCATAGAGTAGCTGACTATTATGGAGAAGGAGAGGATGCTGTAAAAATGGAGTTTAAAACCAATGTTGCTTCATTTTCTCATAAAACAACCAACATTATTGTTATTAATCAGCCTTACAAATGGACATTTACGGATATAAATGCAAAGATTATTTCAGTAAAGGAATACATTAATAATCCGATATATCAAACCAACACAGATTTTAGGATTTTTAATTTGTGCAGTTCCTACAAGTATCAAAGTTATGGCTATTATGTTTCTTTACTTGCTTCGGCACGTGGGCAGCGAATTATACCAAGTACCATAACCATACGTGATTTTCGGATACTAAACGTAATTCATTCTGTAGCCTATGATATTGATGGTTCTATCAATAAATCATTGTTGAAAGAGAAGGGAAATACATTTTCGTTAAGTATTTATTTTGGACAAACGAATACGAAAGGATATGTTGATTTAGCATCGAAACTTCATCAATTATTTGAAGCTCCTTTGTTTAAGGTTGATTTTATTAAGCATGATGAAAAATGGATCATTAAGAAGATTCAGGTGATAACCTTAAATAAGGTTCCTGAGAACGATTTAAATGATGTTTATGAATTTGCAAAAAAGTATTTCAGTAAAAAAAGGTTTAACAACACGAAGTTTGTTAATTACAAGTATGATATTGCTGTTCTTATAGATCCAAAGGAAATCAATTCCCCTTCATGTCCGAAAGCGTTAGAAAAATTTAAGAGTGCCGCAAATCGAAAAGGATTATACCTGGAGTTTATTACAAAAAAGGATATTGATAAAATCAATGAATTTGATGCCTTGTTTATTCGCGAAACAACAAGTGTAAATGATCACACTTATGAATTTTCCAGAACAGCTTATGCCGAAGGTTTGGTTGTTATTGATGATCCTTGGTCTATTTTGAGATGCTCTAATAAGATTTATCAAAATGAAATATTTAAAAAGCACAAATTATTAACTCCAGAGACATGCATCTTCACTAAAAATTTATTTGATAAAAAAGTTTTGACTCAAATGAATTATCCATTGGTGCTTAAACAGCCCGATAGTGCTTTTTCACTTGGAGTTATAAAGGTTGAAAACAAAGAGGAAGCTGTTATCGAAATGAATAAGCTTTTTAAAATTTCGGATATGGTTGTTTGTCAGGAATTTTTGTACTCTGATTTTGATTGGAGGATAGGAATAATTGATAATACTCCATTATTTGCATGCAAGTATTACATGTCCAAAGATCATTGGCAAATATATAATTGGAAAGGCGAAGAAGAGGATAAATCCGGCAACTTCGAAACGGTTAGTATCGAATTGGTTCCTGAAATTGTGGTGCAAACTGCTCTAAAAGCATCCGCTTTAATTGGTGATGGTTTGTATGGGGTTGATTTAAAGCTGATAGACGGCAAAGTTTATGTGGTTGAAGTAAATGACAATCCGAATATTGATGCTGATATTGAGGATTTTGTATTGAAGGATAAACTGTATGATACAATTATAGATTCGATATATCAAAGGATAGAACTAACCAGAAATATTCAAAAAATAGATTTTAGACGGAAATAAATATCGAAATACGTTTGTATTGATGAAATTAAGAGACTAAGCTTTTTAGCTTAAATATTGATGTTCCCACATTCTGGAAATGTCCATATGCCAATATCAGAACGATATTGGCATTTTGCATATTCAGAACTTCCATGCCACGGATTTTAAATTTACTTAAACAAGCAGTATCCATCTGTGAAAAAAAAATGATTGTCACTCAATGAAAAAATTGACTGCTGTAGTAAAATTCCTTAACTTGATATAAGGTGTTACACATCAGGTTATTATATTCTATTTATTGTTTCATTTAAAAATTATATGCTATGTCAAGTACAGGAGGAATTATTGCGGGATTGCTAACTGGCTGTGCAATTGGAGTTGGGCTAGGAATTCTTTACGCTCCCGATAAAGGAGAGGTAACTCGACAAAAAATGAAGGCGAAAGTAAAAGAAAAAGCCGAAGAATTGGATGTTGCTTTTGAAAAGAGTGTTGAGAAAATGAGGGCTAATATGGATGAGTTGATTCTAGTGTTGGAAAAGAAATTAGACGACTTTAGAAGAAGAGAAAAGGAAGAAGAAGAATTTATGTAATTTTCTCACACATCTGGTTGTTATTAGATCAAATTATTGAAGTTTCAGTTTACTAAAACAAAAAAACGATTGGAAAAAATCTCCGAACAGTTCACGCAATTGAAGGAATTACTTGTAGAGTATTTCGATTCTAATGTTGAATATTATAAGTTTGCTGGTTTCGAAAAATTAATGCGACTCGTTGTAGGCTTAACGTTTGTAGCTGTGTTTTTCGTGCTGTTTATAACTGCGTTGCTTCTATTCGGTTTTGGTGCAGCAATTTGGCTTGGTTATTTGTTGGAGAATGAATTTACAGGCTATTTGTGTATTGGTCTTTTTTACCTGCTTTTGTTATTTTTGTTTTATCTTCTTAGAATCCCATTGATTGAGCGCCCTTTAATTAAATTTTTCTATCTGGTTCTCTTTAAAGATGAGGATAAAAAGAAATAGGTAAAACTGAATTCTACGATTCGAACTTTAAAACGAAAGATGATTATTTTAAGCATTATCACAACTACAGGCTCCTGTAAGAAAAAGAGACTATATGAAACGGTTTTATTCATTAAAAGATATTAAACAAGAGAGGTATCGCCTTTTTTTAGAAAAGGAGTTGGTTGGGTATAAATTGAAACATTTTATTCGAAATGCTAAATCGAATTATTCTATTGAAAATCTTTTTCAGGAAAAGATTAGTAATTGGGTGAGTAGGTTAATTGGACGATTTATTTGGAAGAAATTCACTCCTGATAAATCTAAAGATCCTATTAGTTAAAAGAGGAGATTACTACAAAAAAAAGCGGGCTGGAATACTGAATTAGAATTTATTAAAATTAGAGGATGTTGAAAATGAAAATTTCAATATCCTCTAATTTTTGTAGTACATTAACACAAAATTAAGAAGGCGGATGTATATTTCTGTCTCTAAGCAAGAGACGCAAAGCTTTGCGGAGAATTATTTTGAATTTATTTCACCTGTTTTTTTGCAATTGAAAGTTACATTAAAACGGAATAGGTGAGAAAATTAAAACCGCTCATAATCAGAGTGTAAGAGTCGTTGTTTAGACGGTGTTTATATTGAAAAAAGCAATTGGGAATCGTAAGATTTGGAAATTAGGGATTTTTCCTCTTATATTTGTCGCATAGATTTGTCAACGTAATCAGATCGAAAGAGAGATTGTAAATGTTCGTTGACAAAGTTAAAACAATATGAATCTTTAGAGGTTCAAACTAGCAAAAAAAAATATGCAATTTAATTCAGTTATTATTATTAGTGTCATTATTCGCGTCCTTCTGGACACGATTCGGGGCTAAGCATATTTAAATTAAACGAATTTAATTTTACAAAATATCTAAGGCCTCTTCCAAAACGAAGGGGCTTTTTTTTTGATCCGGTTATTGTATGTTATCATTTAAGGTAGTCATTATCGTCATTATTATTTCAATCATCATTATTAGAATGATGATCAGGGAAGACGTGCACACACAATAACTTTCGAATAAAACGAAATTATTTAGCGCTCTTTCCAACGAAAGGGCGTTTTTTTTGACCCAAACTGAAACAAACAAGATAAACTATTAACGAATTAACCAAAATGTATAAAAACAAATTACGCAGCGATCAAACCACACAAGGCCGAAGAATGGCCGGAGCCAGAAGCTTGTGGCGGGCAAACGGAATGGAGGAAGGGATGTTTGGAAAACCGGTTATTGCGGTGGTGAACTCTTTCAGTCAATTTGTACCTGGACATGCCCACTTGCAAAATGTTGGACAAATGGTGAAAAAGGAGATTGAGAAATCTGGCTATTTTGCTGCCGAATTTAATACAATTGCTATCGATGATGGAATTGCGATGGGACACGATGGAATGCTTTATTCCTTGCCTTCACGCGATGTTATTGCCGATAGTGTTGAATATGTTTGCAATGCACATAAGGTAGATGCGATGATATGTATCTCCAATTGTGATAAAATTACTCCTGGAATGATGATGGCAGCTATGCGATTAAATATTCCTACTGTTTTTGTATCGGGCGGACCCATGGAAGCTGGTGAGTCGAAAGGCGAAAGGCTTGATTTGGTTGATGCTATGGTAAAAGCGGGTGACGATAGCGTGAGCGACGAACGCATGCAGGAAATTGAAGAATCTGCTTGTCCTACTTGTGGTAGCTGCTCAGGAATGTTCACAGCCAACTCAATGAACTGTTTAAACGAGGCTTTAGGATTGGCTTTGGCAGGAAATGGAACATTATTGGCTACTCATAAACTTCGTAAAGATCTATTTATGGATGCGGCGAATTGCATCGTAGATATCACAGATAAATATTACAAAGATGGTGATGATCGTGTCTTACCTAGATCAATTGCCACATTAGATGCTTTTAGAAATGCAATGACCTTGGATATTGCAATGGGAGGATCGACAAATACAGTACTTCATTTGTTAGCAATAGCGCACGAAGCTGAAGTAGATTTTACCATGAAAGATATGGATGAGCTGTCTCGCAAAACACCAAATTTGTGTAAAGTAGCTCCTAATTCTCCTAAATATTACATCGAAGATGTGAACAGAGCAGGTGGAATCATGAGTATTCTTGCTGAATTGAATAGAGGGAATCTTTTAAATACTGATGTGTACAGAGTAGATTCTGCTAACCTAAAAGAGGCATTGACATTAAATGATCTTCTTTCTGATAAATTAACCGATAAGGCATTGGGAATCTATCATTCAGCACCAGGTCAGTCTGGTAGAAATCTAAGTTTTGCTTCTCAAAATATGACTTTTAAGGAGTTGGATAAAGACAGAAAGAATGGTTGTATCCGAAGCATGGAAAATGCTTACACTCAAGAAGGTGGATTGGCAGTTCTTTTCGGAAATATTGCGCCTAATGGAAGTATTGTAAAAACAGCAGGTGTTGATCCATCAGTTTTTGATTTTACAGGTACTGCAAAAGTATATTATTCGCAGAAAGATGCTTGCGAAGCAATTCTTACAAAACAAATTAATGCTGGTGATGTTGTCGTAATTCGTTACGAAGGACCAGCGGGTGGACCCGGTATGCAGGAAATGCTGTATCCAACCTCTTATTTAAAATCAATGGGATTGGGAGCAAAATGTGCTCTGATTACCGATGGACGTTTTTCTGGTGGAACTTCTGGATTATCAATTGGCCATGTGTCTCCCGAAGCAGGAGCTGGTGGTGCAATTGCTCTGATTAAGGATGGAGATAAAATTGAAATCAGTATCCCAAAAAGAAGTATTAATGTCTGTATTTCTGATGAAGAACTAGCACAGAGAAGAAAAGACGAAGAAGCATTTGGCCATGAAGCATTTGTGCCAAGAGGACGTAAGCGTCAGGTTTCAAAAGCACTTCAAGCATACGCAAGATTTGTGTCTTCGGCAGATAAAGGAGCAATTAGACAATTATGAATTATTAATTAAAAATTAATAATCGAGTCAAAAAACTTTAAGCTTTCGACTTTCACCTTTTGGCTAAAAACAACAAAGACTATGGAGATTGCAGCAAAAACAAAAAATACGAATGGAATGAGTAAAACCATTGAAAAAATATCGGGAGCAGAAATATTGGTTCGAAGCCTAATTCAGGAAGATGTAGATACCATGTTTGGATACATTGGTGGTGCAATTATGCCTGTATACGATGCTTTGTACGATTATCAGGATGAAATGAAACAGTACATGTCGCGACATGAACAAGGAGCAATGCATTCTGCCCAGGCTTACGCACGAATCAGTAAAAAACCAGGTGTGTGTTTTACGACTTCGGGTCCTGGCGCAACAAATGTAATTACCGGATTGGCCGATGCATATCTGGATTCAACTCCGATGGTTGTTATTACCGGACAAGTAGCCAGTGGTTTATTGGGAACAGATGCTTTTCAGGAAACCAATATGATTGGCTTATCAATGCCGGTAACAAAATGGAATTTTCAAATCACACGAGCTGATGAAATTGCTAAGGTGATTGCTAAAGCATTTTATATTGCTCGTTCGGGTCGTCCAGGGCCAGTATTAATTGATATCACTAAGGATGCTCAGATTGCTTCGGCAGATTATGACTATAAAAAGTGCGAAGGAGTTCGTTCTTATCAGCCGGTTCCAAAAATAAATCAGTCGGAGATTGAAGCAGCAGCAGCATTAATCAATGGAGCAAAGAAACCATTGCTTTTGGCCGGACAAGGGATTTCTCTTTCGGGAGCTGAAAAAGAATTAATGGAATTTGTTGAGAAAACTCAAATTCCTGTTGCGTGTACTTTATTAGGATTATCATCATTTCCTACCGATCATCCTTTGTATGTAGGTATGTTGGGAATGCACGGGAATTATGGTCCGAATATGAATACCAACGAATGTGATGTTTTGATTGCTGTTGGTATGCGTTTCGACGATCGTGTAACTGGTGATACTGCAAAATATGCCAAGCAGGCAAAAATCATTCATATCGATATCGACAGATCGGAGCACAATAAGAATATTATCGTTGATGTGCCCGTATTTGCAGATGCTAAACAAGCTTTAATCGAATTGAATAAATTGGTTCGCGGTGGAGAAAAGGCAGAGTGGATGAAGTCTTTCAAAGATTACTATCAGCTTGAATTTGATAAAGTGATTAGCAAGCAGGCTTATGCCAATAAGGAAAACATTAATATGGCCGAGGTAATTCGAGTGTTATCGGAGCAGACCAACGGAGAAGCTATTTTGTGTACCGATGTAGGTCAGCATCAAATGACAAGTGCCAGATATTATGAGTTTAAAAAACCAAATACTCAGATCACATCAGGAGGATTGGGAACCATGGGATTTGGTTTGCCAGCAGCCATTGGAGCTCAGATAGCTGATATGAATGCGACGGTTGTATCTGTTTCGGGAGATGGCGGATTCCAAATGACTTTACAGGAACTTGCGGTAATCAAACAGTATCACCTGCCGGTTAAAACTATTGTATTGAACAACTCGTTTTTAGGAATGGTTCGTCAGTGGCAGGATTTGTTTTTCGAACAACGATTTTCAAATACTCAGTTAGAGAATCCTGATTTTGTTAAGATTGTTGATGGATACGGAATCAAAGGAAAAAGAATATCCAAGAGAGAAGATCTTGAAGGCGCAATAAAAGAGATGTTGGAAACACCAGGAGCTTTCTTTTTGGAAGTAATTGTTGAGACGGAGTGTAATGTGTTGCCAATGATCGCTCCGGGAGATTCAGTATCGGAAATGCGATTAGAATAAATACTTATTTAACAGATAAATATCATAGACATGAAAGAATATACAATAACGGTTTTTTCTGAAAACGACATAGGTTTGTTGAATGAGGTAACCATCGTTTTCTCTCGAAGAAAAATAAACATTGAGAGTTTAACAGTTTCCGAATCGGAAGTAAAAGGAGTTTCCCGATATACAATTGTTGCTTTTATTGATGAAAGTCGAGTTGAGAATGTGGTTCGTCAAATCGAAAAAATCATTGGAGTATTCAAGGCTTTCTTTTTTGAAGAAGATGAGATTGTTCATCAGGAAGTGGCACTCTTTAAAATTGCCAATTCTCCAACATTGAACGGAAACCTTGAGGCTATAATGAGAAGTCAGAATGCAAAAATACTAACGGTTCACCCGGATTTTCTGGTAATTGAAAAAGTTGGATATAAGGCTGAAAATCAGGAATTGTTTAAGGAGTTAGAGCAATTTGGTATGTTGCAGTTTGCCCGTTCGGGTAGAGTTGCTGTATCCTGTCAGCAAAAAGAGTTTACTAGTTATTTAAAAGAATTATCAAATTAAAAATAGATGTAAGATGATCGAAATGAGATGTGAGAAAATAGTAAAGGTCACATTTCAATCTCAAAATCTAATATCTAAAATCTAATATCTAAAATAGAAATAAAATGGCAACAATAAATTTTGGTGGCGTTGAAGAACAAGTAGTTACACGTGAAGAGTTTTCATTGGATAAAGCACGTGAGGTAATGAAAGATGAAACCATTGCGGTTATCGGATATGGTGTTCAAGGGCCAGGTCAATCATTAAATTTAAAAGATAACGGTTTTAACGTAATCGTTGGT
>JAQBBZ010000340.1:0-25705 GCA_032125735.1 Labilibaculum sp. | reverse complement strand
CGCGTGGTAGAATAAGATGAATCATAACCTGACATTTACAGCTTTGTTTATAGTCAGGGCATGACAGGAAGTAAACGGGAATGTAAGTTCAACAAAAATGACCACCTCTTTCGAGGTGATCTTTACCAAAATGAATGAAGGGAATACTTCTATTTCCTTCGCTAAGCAAAACAATTTAAGTCGTAGTTTCTGCCAATCTGCGCTGATCTAAATCGGTTTTCATCACCACACAAGTTTCATGATCGATGGTGTAGAAATACAAAAGGATTGCGCATGACATGTATAGGATTCCTGGAATTACGGATATCATGAGTTTAATTCCGGTTATGGCTGTTTCTGTTTGTTCAACATTGGGTGTAAATTTGAAGATGGCAAGCATCCATCCTGCCAAAGCTCCACCAATTCCCCAACCTGCCTTTTGAGCAAAGGTGGCTGCAGAAAAGACCAAACCGGTGGAACGTCGTCCGGTTTTCCACTCCGAATAATCGGCAGTATCGGCAAGCATTGTCCACAATAAAGGCACTGCCGGAGCATAAGCCATTTTTGCAAGGATATTAAATGCGTAAATCATTGTCAAATTATTGGCAGCAGGAAGATACAGGCAGATGAAGAAAAATCCGGAAAGTAATGAGCTAGCCAAAAATACATTTCGTTTTCCGAATTTTTTTGCCAATGGTTTTGAGAAAGGTATTGCAACAATCAATGCAACAGTTCCAATCACATTAAACAACTGAACATTTTCTTCCTTGCCTATATAGTATTTAAAGTAGTATGCAATGGATAAATTCTGCATCGCAAACATGATAAATGAGATGATTCCAACAAAAAACAGAATCATCCAAGGTTTGTTCTTGAATAAATTTCTAAAATCCTCCTTTAAGTTTTCTTTCTGTTCTTTAGGAGGTTGCACTCTCTCTTTTGTCGTTTTAAAAGTAATCATGAACAAGGCAAAACTGATAATAGAAAACAGAATTAAGGTGTACTGATAACCTTTTGCATTATCACCTCCGCCAAAATACAAGGCTAAAGAAAGAGCTGTTCCCGACACGATAAACTGACCAATAAAAGCAAAAATAAACCGGTACGAATTAAGACCTGCTCTCTCGTAAGAATCAGAAGTCATTACTGCTCCCAATGATGAATAAGGAAGATTGATAGCCGTAAATACTGTCATTAATAACATATAGGTAAGGCCTGCATAAATCACTTTACCCGTTGGTCCCAGATCAGGAGTGGTGAAAGTTAAAACTGCCAATACACTATACGGCAAAGCCATCCATAAAATATAAGGACGGAATTTTCCCCAGCGTGTGTTTGTTCTGTCGGCAATAATTCCCATAATAGGATCACTAATCATGTCCCAAAAGCGGGCAATCAGCATGATGGTTCCAGCTGCCGCCGCGGAGATTCCATAGGTATCGGTATAGAAAATTAGAATCCAGAAGCCTACCATATCCCAAACAAAATGGGAGGCGGTATCGCCTAAGCTGTAACCTATTTTTTCTTTTAATGATAGTTTTGATTCCATTTCAGTCATTGCTGTGTGTTTTTTCAATTATTACTTTTCAATTACTAGTTTAGGCTCCTATTTTTAATCCATTGGGCTTTCCGCCCAAACCCGACTTCTTTTTTTGTCTCTTAAGAAACACTTCCTATAGAAATGAGCTTGTAGCCTATCGTAGAAGCCTGTTTCTCTAGATACTTATATTTATACTGTTTGTAATTATCTTCATACTCTGTCATTGGAATAGGGATAAACTCAACCTTATTCTTAACCATCTCATAAAAGATGATTGCTAATTTCCGTGCCGTAGCTTTTGTCGCAACTAACGGGCCACTCCTTGATCTTATTCGTCTGTAATATTGTCCTATCCAATTATTACTTCGCTGAAGAGCAAAAGCTGCCATAAGAAAAGCCTGACCGGCCTTATTTCGTTTTTTTGTTTTCTTAGGCTTTAATAGTTTGCCTCCTGAAATCCGATTGTTTGGTGCCAAATTGAGCCAAGAGGTAAAATGCTTTCTCGTTTTCCATTTACTCATATCAATACCCGTTTCTGAAATTATTTCCAATGCAGTTATTTCGCTTATGCCAAAAACCTTAGTGACGTCAACCCCTAATATATTAAACAAGTATTGTGTACCATGAAATACAAGCCTATTTTTACTGTACACACGTCTTTTCAGCTCTTTAACCTCAGCTTCTTCTGAGTGTTGATCCATTTTATTCAATGTATGTTCTATTTGGTAATCACATTCTTGTATCTTCTCTTTGAAAATCAGATAAAGTTCATAAGCTTGCTTTAGTTCAAAGAGATGTTCTTCGCGCCAGATACCCGTAAGTGATTTAATAATATCTTCTTTAGAAGCTTTCACTTTAGAGTCTACATAAAGTACTAATTTCTTTGGCTCTAACTCTCCGGATATTATTGCTTGAATTATTAATTGCCCTGATTTTCCACAAATATCAGATAGAACGTTGTGCAATTTAATGTTCATTTGTTCAAAAGCTTTTTGCATAAGCAATATCTGTTGAGCATAACTTTTGGTTAAAGATTTTCTATGTCGCAGATACGTACGAAGCTCACGCGTTATGCTATTGGGTTGAAAACTGGCATTTAATAATCCATAAGAATGAAGTTCTTGAATCCATTGACAATCTTCAACATCACTTTTTCGTCCACTCACATTTTTTATATGACGAGCATTTACCAAAAATACTTCTATACCATATTTTTCAAGTATTAAATACAATTGAATCCAATAAATTCCAGTAGATTCCATTGCCACGGTATCAATATCACAACTTATCAACCATTTTGCCATCTCATGAATATCACACGTAAAGCTTCCAAACGAACGAACAGCAGGATTACTTCGATCATAAGGAACGGCTACATAATGGATCTCACTTGCTACATCAATACCTGCTGCATTAGGTCGTAAAACTCTTAGATCTCTTTTCATGACAATAATCTTAAATTATTGATTTCATGCCCGATGACATTTCAATTATTACTCTCTTAAACGGGATCTAAATCACCAATCTCACAGCCAAATAGCATCGGAACCAGACTTAATCGCGGGCTAAAAGCACCAGGACAAAAACGGGTCTTAACTGCATAGAAATCACTATCCTTAATATACGAATATGTGTTTCTTTTCTACATAGTATTTGCCTGCTAATTTGACCACTTAATACAAAAAACGGAAGCAAAAAAAATCAAGGCTGCTTTTTAAATATCTTTCTTATTTGCCTCAGACTAAAGTGCGGCCGGGTGATTTACTCCCAAAGATGAATTTTGTTGTATTTGTAAAACAAATACTTACAAATTCTATTTCGGGATCAACTTCCCGGTCTTTCTAAAGTCTTCGTTAAACAAAAAACATTTAAAAAAGATGCCATCTCCTAAGGCGCTCAAAAAATAAATCCTTCATTTAATTTTATTAACGGCTTTTTCATGATGCGGATCCTTCTCCACTTGTTGCCTAGAAGTAAAGAAAAACCTATAAATATTTAATTTATTTCAAATAGATTATAGGTTCGGGACCATTCAATTGTCTGATCAGGTTTTAAGTTTATATCAAAGAATAACTCAGGACTCACCACATGTTTCCATCCCCAAAGATTTACTTTGTTGGTTGTAAAACTTCCCGTTTCGCTAATCCCTATTTTGCTTTTTGTGTTGATCAATTCCCAATGAGCATCCACATTTTCGCTTCCTGAAAGATTGCTGAAAAAGAATTGTTCATTTGGAGTCTTTTTAAACGTAATTTCGTTTTGTCCAATCACCACTTTCTCTTCAGGATTGACTGTTGCTCCGAATAATTCCGGTTTGATCTCAAATGGAAATTTTAAGATGTACTCACTGCCGATTAATTCTTTATTGATGGCTAAAAAATTGTGACAGTATTCATTCGTAGAAATAGTTTTCCCGCCCGTGTTGTGCAAGTAATACCGAATAACAAAACTGCTTTCCAATAATTCGATTTCCTTTTTCAGCACATACGAATAGCCATTAACACTTGGAGAGACACATTCAATGATTAGTTTATTCGTATCAATACTGATTTTAAAGTCGGCAGGTTCAATTTCATAAGCTTTGCTGAAACTGTATTCCTGTCCCTCTTTTTGTAAAGCTCCTACTCCTATTTTAGGAAAGCATTCTCCTTCTTTTATTTCATCATGACCTATAGGCATTTCAATGCCAAATTCATTGTAAAAGCCTTTGCCATATTGATTCTTCTTATCCTCATCCATTTTCTCTGAAGTGGAAACTGCAATTCCTTTAAACTTTACGCTTGTAATTTTACCTGTCCAATCGAATCTCGAAAACTGGTAATTCTCCAATGGCATATCAATGCAAATTTCCAGGTTCTTATTTTGTAGGATGTGTGCCATGCTCTTCTCTTTTTTATGCTGACCAATGGTTATCAGTGGTAAGATTATCATTAAAAACAATACTGCTTTTTTCATTCTTATGGATATTGGATTGGACTATTGGGAAACCGATAAACTTGTATATTTTTCTTTAACCACAGAGAAAACTTTTTTCTTGTTCCTGTCAATATCTACTATTCCCCAATACTCTTCATTTGGTGCTCCATCGTAAGGGACTCCACTGCTATTCGGTGCCCATCCTCCTGGATCCTGTATGTTATTGTTGCCTGCTTTCCACAATTCATCGACAAAAGCAAACAATGTTAGCCCTGAACAAACCGTTTGATTCTGAAAAGTGACATCCAATATTTTTTGGGTGGCATCGGCCTGTGCCAGCTCATTAACTCCTTTATCATATCCATCTTTTGAGATTGTCATGTAACTATCTGTTCCTGCTTCGGACAAATACATTGGCTTTTTACTAACAGCTTTCCATTCAGTAAAAATAGTCTCAGGATTGTCCCATCGATAAACATTCATTCCCCAAACATCAATATTAGGACACAAAAACAGAGCCAGTGAATCGGGCAAGTCTCCATGTGCGGTTGTTACAGGATGTGATGAATCATTTTTGTGAATTAGTTCAGCTGCATTGTTTAGCGCCGTGTACCAATTCCTTAGATCATTACCGAACCATTCAGGATGATAGTTATATTCATTGCCTAAGTCCCAAAAAAGTATTGCATCATGGTGCTTGTATGTATTTATATAATCGATAAATGTGCCGGAAAGAATATCAAAATCTCCGCCTTGATTGTAGCCAAAACCAATGATCAATTTGATTCCAGCAGCATGAATTTCATCTAAAACAGCTTTGTCGTGAATGGGAGAATATACCCTAATGGTATTGATTCCCGCTTCTACCATCAAACTTAAATCTTCAGTTAAATTACTAAAGCTCCGTTTATCGCTTCCTTTTGGTACCGGATGATAACAGATCCCTTTGATTGTATAAACTGTATCGTTTACCAGAATGGTTCTTTCCGAAACTGATACTTTATTATTAATTCCCTCTGACTTACATGCCATTAAAATGAAGAGGATAAGAATGCTTATATGGATTTTCATTGTTGAGTATTACTTAAATATAAAACAAACTTTATCTACCTAATCTAATTTCGTCGCAAACAACGATTCTTCTCCTATCAAATATTGTAGTTGCGACGATTACAATTGACTTTCGTACCCAGGCTAATATATTTAAGGCTTTCAGCCTTATCAATTACTACTTATACCATTTTAAATAATTGGTGAGCCATTGCGAACGAAATCATGTCAGTATAATGCCGATGGAATAAACAGGAAGCGTTATTGAGCAAAGCGAAAAATAGCCCACTAATTTATCCAATCGGTATTAATTATAATTGTTTGTATAGCTTGAGCATCAATTTTGAAAGTAGTTTCTTTTCCTTCCAATTCTAATTTCAATTGTTTGGCTTCTTTATTCATATTCAGAACCACCACTGCAATAGATCCATCAGGATTTTGTGCTGCTGTCATCATTAGGTCTTTATCAGAAATTTCGAATCCGATGCGTACTGCTCCTGGTCTAATAAATTTGCTGAAATGCGCCATGGTTTGATACAAAGGCGTAAAGTAGACTTCATCCGTTTCGATATCTACAATTACCGGAGCAACGCACCAGTTTTGAAACCAATTTGGGCCACCTTGCTTGTCTAAAACCATATTCCAGTCTACCCAGCCATCTACCCAATTGTTCATACAACCAATAATATCTCTTGCATATCGGTACACTGGAACGTATTTGGGATGATGATGCTTTTGATCTTCAGGAGCCCAATCCCAGCCCCAGTCGGTAGCTTCTTTTGACCAATACCACTTATCATCCTGCCAATGAGGCACCTCAGCATCCACGCATGCTTCCGATTGAATCAGGTGTTTTTCCGGAGCCAAGTCATGAGTGAAATTCAAAGATTTTGGGAACCAATCAACCGTACTTGCATACCAGTGAATCGCCATTCCATCGAAATATTCTGATGATGCTTCATCTTTGTAAATTACTTTCGACCATTCTTCCAATTCCTCTCCTCTGTTTTGGTCATAAGCCAGGATTTTCACATCGTGTTTATCGGCTTTCAATTTTGGTCCCAAGTGATTTTTCACAAAATCGACCATTTCCTCAGGAGAATAATGCATACTCTCCCAGTTGCTGTTATTTCCCAAAGGCTCATTCTCTACAGTTACTCCCCAAATATCAATGCCTTCATTTTTATAAGCACTTATGTATTTTGAGAAAAACAGTGCCCAGGTATCGTAGTATTCCGGCAACAATTTACCTCCACACCACTGCTTGTTATCTTTCATCCAAGGTGGTGCTGTCCATGGCGAAGAAAGAATTTTAAATCCATCTTCGGATATTGCCATCGCTTCCTTAATCATTGGGATAATGTCATCCCGATCTTCATCAATTGAAAAATGCTCTAATTGCATGTCGCCTTCAACCGGAGCGTAAGAATAGTTACTTAATGAAAAATCACAAGAATTGATATGTGTGCGTGTTAAGGAATATTTGGCACCTTCCGATCCAAAATATGCTTCCAAAATCAATTCACGATTTTTCTTACTCAAATTATTTAGCAAGTATGCAGATGCTTCGGTAAACGATCCGCCAAAACCAGTAATGGTTTGATACTTATTATCCGGCAATAACTGAATAGTTACAGCGTCATTCCCGGAAGTAAATTCAGTTATCTTCTTTAGCTTATTGCCATTTGCCGAAGTTTCGTAAACCTCAACCGACAAATTGTTTTGCTTTGCGTTGCATCCCATTAAAACAAGTATGAATAAAAAGGATAAGTAGTATTTATTTATTTTCATTTGCAGCTTTTATCGTGTTACTATAAAATCAAATCCTCTGTGAATTAAGTAGTCACTTCCGCATAAGCGTTCGCAACTATTTAAGGAAGCTTATTTTAAAATTTTTCAGGTATAACTCCACCTACAACTTCCTTATTGCTGATCTCCTCACCTTCATGCTTTACCTTACCTCGTCGTGCGATCAAAGCTTCTCTAATTTCATGAGATTTCTTTTCAGTAATATCATATTTCCAGATCAATACAATTGCAAGAAATGCGGTGGTAATTGGAATCAGGATATCCGCTAATCTGAGGTTTGTAAGAGTCTCTGCAGATTGAACGTCAACACTTTCATCGAAGCCAATGTAATGCAAAACAACACCACTGGTTAGCATGGCAATGGCGGTTCCCAGTTTCACCATCCACCAGTAAATAGCTCCGAATGTGGCCTCTCTGCGTTCACCATTATTCAGTTCATCTAAATCGCAAACATCAGCAGTCATCGACATCATCAAAGTAAACAAGCCACCTATCCCGAATGACAAAAACGGAATTGGCATGAACATCAGCCATGGATAATCAGGATTAAATCCCCACCATTTTAATGCATATCCCACCACTGAAAGAAGAGTGGCTATGATAAAAGCATTCTTTTTGCCAAAGTTCTCCGAAAGCTTGGTAACAATAGGGATTACAAGAAATGCGGTAGCCATCGCACTTATGGTACCAAACCATGCAGGCCAGCCACCTGCCGCAACTTTATCTCCTTGAAAAAGATAATAGACAATAATAAAGAAGGCAAATTGAGCAATAGTCTGGAAACCATTAAAAATAAAGAAGGTAGATCCACAAAGCTTCATAAATGGCTTATTTTGAATGGTTAACTTTATCCCTTTTAGGAATTCCTTTGTGTTCGCAGCCAATTCTTCTCTTGATAAATTTTTCATTTTATCCTGATCGGGAACGATCATTTCATTGTTAAAAAGGGCTGGAAGAATACCTAGAACCATGCACAAACCACCTACCCAAATGGAAAGAATTCTTGCCCCTTCCGGTGCGGAATCAAAAATCGATGGATTATAGATAATTACCCAAAACCAAGGGGCTATCATCCATGCAATTTGTCCCATAAACTGAGAAACAGCCATCAATCTGGTTCTTTCATTGTAATCGGGAGTCATTTCATAGCCCAAACCAATTAATGGTGTTGCAAAAATGGTATAACCGATATAAAAAAAGATGGATACAACTAAAAAGTAAAAGAAATTGTAGAGCTCAGAATTTTCAGGATTTAATTGCCACATAATCATAAAAGTGACTCCTGAAATAACACTCCCTATTAAAATATAAGGCTTTCTTCGCCCCCATTTCGATTTCGTATTATCTGAAATAAATCCCATAATAGGATCTGTTAGCGCATCCAAAAGCCTGGGTAATGCACCTAATAATCCTGCAAGAATAGGATCCATTCCCAAAGACATCACCAGTACAACCATAAACACACCCAGAGCTGCAGGAAATAGCTGATTCGCCAGATGTCCTGATCCAAATGCCAGTTTTTGCCCAAATGGGACAATGTCTTCCTTTGCCGTTTTATAGTGTGTCATATGAATTGAATTAAGAATTAAAAATTAGGAATTGAGCATGCAGGCAGTAATGGTCGAAATTTGACTTACTTATCAAAAAGGCTTTCCATCACTTTTTTGGGTTTTCGATCGACAGAGAATAAGCCCCAATGCTTTTCTGCTCCTAGCGGATTCGCTGTTTCTCCTTTCCAATCTTCATCGAAAGCTTCAAAAAAGAAGGTCGTGATGTTCATTTCTGCAGACCATTTCATCAGGTCATTATAATATTGTTTTTGCTTTTCTTCGCTTGCTCTCTCCCCAAATTCTGAGGCTGCAGTGGCCCATCCTGCTTCGGTGATTACAAGCTTGCTGTCAGGAAGTGCATTTCTAACTTTTTGTACATTCTCGATGGTGTATGCCATTGCTTCCTCTATATCTTTGCCTTCCCAAACCGGATAAACATGGATTGAAATAAAATCAACTGCCTTCGCTAACTTTTCACCTTTAGCAGCCCACCACTCGTAATTATCGGCAACAGTAACAGGTTGTTTAATGGCTTTCTGAACTTTCTGCACGTAAGAAATAATCGAATCGGTATCCACTTTGTGATCATTCCACTCAACCAAAGCTTCGTTGCCCACATTAACAGCAATTACTGATTCGGAATATTTTGTAGCCAAACGAATTCCTTCTTGTATTTCCTTCTGGTTTGCAATGAAGTTTTGCGCTAAAACTTCTGCTGGAATCGGTTCAGTTAACCATTCACAAGTTTCATGAGCACTTAATTCAGCTTTCAGCCAAATTCCAAGCATCACTTTAATGTCAAGCTGATTTTCTTTAATAATTCTCAATACAGCTTCCGAATTTTCACCAGAATCATACAGCCGAATTAAATTGAAAAGAGAATCATGAGAGATCATCTGAAGGTCTTCGAGAATCTGTTCATCGCTTGGATTAATAGCTCCTTCTCCTCGATCAGGATGTTGGCCTGTTCTAAATCCTGAATAGCAAACCGCCATCGAAACTCCATTTAATAAATCCTTGCTGGTTTGCTTAATTTCTATCTTAGTTGAATCTAATTCTTTTGGGGACACTTTCTTATCATTTTTACAGGACATCAACATCATTGAAATCACCAAAGTGATCATCATGCCAGTGCTCCTGCTATTTTTTACTAAGTTTTTCATAGTTCTTTATGTTTTGGGGGTTTCATACTATTTTGAATCAGTAAATAATTTCTCCATCACCTTTTTTGGTTTTCGGTCAACCGTAAAAAGGCCCCAATGTTTTTCCGGTTCCATTGGTTCCTGAGATCCTTTCCATGGCTCATCAAAAGCCTCGAAAACAAAGCATAAAACTTCTTCTTTCTCACTCCAATCGATCAAATCGTTGTAATAAATTTCCTGCAAATCCTGACTTACATTTCCTGGAGAAATGCCTCTTCCGTTTGAATTGGTTGCCCAACCAGCTTCAGTAATTACAACAGGTTTGTGAGGATACTTATCAGCAACACTGTAATAATTCTGCTTGGTGTATTCCATTGCCTCGTGAATATTTTTATATTCCCACACTGGATAAGTGTGAATGGATATGAAATCAACTTCCTCAACCAGACCTTTCAATTTATCCAACCATGGCACATAGTTTTCACAGAATGTAACGGGCTGGTTCGCTCCTTCTTTAATCATTCGAACGTAGCGAATTACATTTTCTACCGGCACGTAATGATCTGTCCAGTGAACCAATGCCTCATTCCCTGCAGATAAGGAAAAAATAATTTCAGGATATTGATTGGCCAATTGAATCAGCTTATGAATCTGAGTTAGATTTCTTTCCTTATTTTCATTCAATTCCTCTTCCGAATATGAACCTCCCCAAGGGCATCCAAAATTATTCATTTCAGCGCCTATGTAGGCACCCAGCATGACTTTAAAGTCTAGATTCTCTTTTTGAATGACCTCCAACACAAGATCTGTTTGCTCATCGCAATCGTATAATCGAAGATATTTCCAATGTGCATGAAGAATCAAAAGATCCTCTTTGATCTGCTCGTAGCTTGGAAAGACACCCGACTCAGGGCTTTGTCCTTCTCTGAAACCCGAATAACAAATTGCTTTTCCCGGTTCTATAGTAAGTGGTTCGTTTCGATTCATTCTGTAGTGGTTAGTGTATTTTCAATTCAAGAAATCAACTATTTCGAAAATTTCAAGTTCTCATCCTTATCCCAAATTCCCCAATAGGCACCAACATCACCTTCATCAGAGGTTTTCCACGCTTCATCGAAGGATGAAAAATAGAAAATGTCGATATCCTCTTCCTTCGACCACATTTGTGTATTGATGAAATATTTAAGAGCATTTTCTTTGGAAGGTTTGGCACCATGGAATTTTTCACCCACATTTGGCCAGCCGGTTTCAGTAACAATTACTTTTTTACCATTTCCGGCTTTTAGTGCACGATTGTACATGTCTTTCATATACAGATAGGAATGATCGAGGCTGCATCCTTCCCAAAATGGATAGCAATTGGCCAATATCACATCGCAAGCTGTTGTTAATCTCGGGCGATTACCAAATTCATAATAAGCATCAACATATCCGACAGGAATTCCCGGAAGTGCTTTTTTCACCCTATAGATGTAATCCAACAATTCATCTTCTGTTAAATCCTCACGATACAGCACCTCGTTTCCAACGGCAACTATATCTGCATGCCCAGCTTTAGCTACTTCAATCAAATTGGTAATTTCCTGTTCGTTAATGCTTTTGTATTTTCCCAACCAAGCTCCAACCATGGTTTTCATTCCGTTTTCCTTAGCAATTTTAGGAATCAATTCATTGCCCTCGGTACATGAGAATGACCTTACCCATTTGGTATGAGGTTTGATGATCTCAATTCTTCTTCTAATTTGTTCCTCACTAATTTCTGTTCCTGGCTCCTGATCCTCCATGTATGGACTAAAACACAATCCGTGCATTCCTGAATTCAACAATTGATTGTAGAGAGATACTAATTCATCTTCCGTTTTACCGGAAAGATCCATTCCGGCAAGAGACATTAAATATTCACTTCTTACTGACATCGGTTTAAGCTTTTAAGGTTAGATTTTAAGGTAATCTGTACAATCACAATCTTGTTTTGTGATCGTACAGATTGTATCAAATATTATTTTTTACCGATTAAAAAATCGATTCTCTCCACTTCTCCACTTCGATTAAAAATCAAAGCACTTGTCTCCCCGTCTATTGTATTGTTTGGAATCACTTTCGTTTCTCCATTTTTAAATTCAATTGTAATTTGATTTTTTTCTGCGAAAGTATAGATTATAGGAACCTTGCAGTAAGTAAAGGCTAACTGACCGCTATGAACAGCAATTTGTTTCTCCCGTCCCTTCACATCGTAATAAACAAACAGCTCATCATGATTCAATATCTCCTGATCGTTAAACAAAGAGGTACCAAAAACGATCTTACCATTTCGAACCTGGATTCCCAACTCTGCAATTCTGGAAATAAAATCTTCTTTTACCTGACCGGTCATACCCGGTTGTTGAGCACCAGCATGAGAAGGGGTATGAGAATAAGCATCTGTTGGAAAGGCTCCGTATAATTTCGGTGATTTATACAATCCAATGCCTGCTTTAATTTCGAAGTAATGATCCTTGATTTTACCAATTACCACTGGGTCAGCTTCCTGTTCGATGGCATTAAAATAACTTTCCTGTGCAGCAAGCAACAATTTCGAAACCATGTGCCAATAGATACTACCCAAACCTTCAAATCCATAAAAAGTACCCGAACGACCAGTAAATGACTGATGATCAAACATCTCTTCGAAAATACCAAGCACCTTCTTTTTTTCCTCTTTAACAAGCTGTCCGTACTTATTTGTGTTCAGATTGTTGATGGCAGTTTCCAAAACCTGTGCATTCCTAAATGTGCCATTAAAATGATAACCACCTAATTTATCTACATTCAGAATTGAAGTATCCTGATTCGCAATTAGCTGAGATAATAGTTTGGATTCTTTCACCTGATTGGCAGGGATGTTATTTTTTTCTGCAAAAAGAGGTAATTGTCTGTTTGGATAAAGAAAGTAACTGTACTGATCGCGTCGGAACAGCTCACTCCACTTTAGGCAATTCAATACATCCAAACTTTCGTTTGCCGTTAAATATCCAGAGCTTAAAACAGCAACCTGTCCTTCGAGCATTTGGTATAAATTACGAACAGAAACACTTTCCTCTGTAAATGAAATCAGATTGTAAGCATGATAAAGTCCATCCTCACGCTTGTTTACTTTAATGGATTGATCCATATATACCAAAGCCAGATTGGTGAATTCGAGCAATTCGCTCACCTTCACTGTTTTTTTCAATCCGGAAAAAGAATTGGCATAAATTCCATTTCGATAAGTAGTTCCGGCTTCACCCAATACATCCGCGAAACGACGTCTGTCTTCATCCGAAAATCCTCTTTCCAATAGAGATGCATTTTCAGTAAACAAATTAAAAATGCTATCCAGTAAAGTTTTAACCTCTTCGGAAATGCGGATCTCTTCTACAGAAACAGCAGCAAATTTTTCAGACCAAAACTTCAGGAATCTTCTTAAGTAACACAAAGTAACCATCGAAACTCCATTACCCACCAAGGCATTGTTTGCGTCGTTCCACTCCGGACGTTGAGTATTTAACCAGATACCCGCTTCAGGAATAAAATTGCTCAATTTAGCCAGTAGTGTTACCAAAATCTTTTCGGTAAGATTCACCTGATACAACTGATCACCTCCATTTGTCAGCATTCGCGCATCAGCTCCAATCAGCGCTACCCTGCTTCGAATCTGATCATTTAAAGCAAAATCAAACTCAATGGTATCCTGTGGATTTTTTACAATATCCTGATAAGATTTAATTCGATACGGAACATTTGCGTAAACAAAATTCTCTTTCGAAAGCATCTCATCCAGTTTCTGTGGATGGTATTCATTAGATAACTCCAGAAATTTCTGAAGATAAATAATCTGATGATCTCCCCAGTATCCAATATAAGCCCATGGATCATGCGGATCCGGGCATTCCCAATCAATTCCCTCTCGTGTTATTCTATATGGATTGTAGCCGTCAGGAGTAGATGCATTTACAAATTTACCAATCATTCCTTCAACAAATTCAGGATACGACAAACCTAGTGCTTCCCAATTTTGAAAGATATCACGCCAGTTTCCCTGATAATTCAGTTTTGCTGAACCATCATCATTTTTTGTTTCGATAGAAAACTGGTTCCAAGGACGACTTGGGTCTCCATGCCTTCTGCTGAATGTTAACGGAAGGTATTCATAACAGATTCTAATCAAATTAGAATCACCAGTCTTTTCGGCCAAATTATTCAATTCGGTATAGGTGATTTTTGATGGCAATTGATCAATCCACGCTTCAAATTTCTTAGCAAGCAATTTATTGGTTTGATGAACGAATAGTTTAAAATCATCTGATCCAACAAGGTAATTATCAGCAAAAATACCACCTCGCATCACATTAAAAAGCGTATTTGAAAAGTGACGGGCATAAGCCAAATCATCATTTCCCATTTGCAAACCATCGGCGTCGGCAACAATTTGAATCAAATTCTTTGTGCCTAATTCAATATCATTGGATACTAATTCGAATATGTTCTTTTCAGTATTGATAAAATGATTTAGATTGGCAACGTCAGCACTGTTCTGATTTACTTCTGCAACAATTATCCACTCGCGCGAATCTTTTGCTGCCAATTCCAATTCTGCATTTAAAATATAAGCTCCTTTTGTTGCTCTAACATCAAATTCAGCCTCAATTGAAAGACCATCCTTAAATCGATCACATTGTTTGCTTGATAAAAGAATCTTTCTTTTGTCATTTAATCCATGCGACCATACTGTAGTTGCATTTAATGATTCACTTGGTTCTGCTCTGTCAACAGGAATTGAACTTAGCATATACAATCCCAGCCCACTTTCCGCAAGCAATTCACTTTTCTTATAAGCATCTAATAGATTACTGTATTCATTCTGAAAATCGTAATCTATTCCGCAAGGAAGAATATTTTCAATACCATCAAGTATCTCAAATTTTACTGTTCCATTGCTTAAATTGCTAATCTTCGATTTTTTTACCCAGCCAAATTTCTCACTGTTGCTCCAGCCGTATTGGAAACTCATTCCCAAATCGAAATTCACTTCTTCAAAAATGACTTTGTTGCCATAAATACTCTTATACAAATTCCGTTCAATCTTGTATATATTTCGCAGACCATCAGAGAAAGGTTTCCAAAGGAAAGTTTTCTCATTCTTTTCAACCAGCACAATTGTCTTACTGCCTGTTTTATCTCTGTAATCGTGAATTTTATCAACGGTATAATAAGGGAACAATGCATTATTCCTGTCTTTTCTTCCTGCCGACAAAGAACCATTGCTCGATATGAACATCCAGTGATCGGAATCACTAACTATACTCATAAAGAAGTCTGACATTTGATCAGAATTGCTGATCTTGTAAAACTTTTCATTATGTAGTTCTACGAATTCCCCCTCGACTTCAGCCTTGCTGCAATTCAAACTCGTGTCTCCCAAATAAATGTTATTCTTCTTCATTTTTAATTTAATTGATTCTACTTCAATTACTTTTTATAGTAAAAACTTCTGCTTTTTATATTTAAAGCTCACAATCGGATTCTTCCGATGTAAGTATTCATTATTCTTTTACAAGGATCAATTCCAGTTCTTCCAACGATTTCCCTTTGGTTTCAGGCAACATGAAAAAGACAAATACAAGTCCTATGGCACCAAAAATTCCATAAATCAGAAATGTTGTTGCATTGCCAAAATTTATCTGCTCCCATGGGAAAACAAGCTGAACGAGAAAACTGATACCAGAATTAATCAATCCCACAAATGAAATGGCTAATCCCCGAACACGGTTCGGAAACAATTCTGAAAAAAGAACCCACATAACCGGTCCAATTGAAATAGCAAAAGAGGCTACAAAACCGAGAATACCAATCAGAACTAACCAAGGATTAATACTAATTGCTTTCGAGATAAAATCGGTCTGATGTTCCTTGAAAGTTTGTTCGCTAAGGCATGCCTTTAGAGCTTCATTAAATTCTATATCGCTGTAAAAAACTACATTTTGCATAGAAGCAAGATTCTCCGATCCGGCAATTAACGAGCATTCCTGAATATTTTTCTCGCTAAGTTGATAAGTTGCTTGTCCAAATCCTGAAGACAGTATAAACATGGAGATTGCAATGCCGCTTAATCCAAAAATCAAAAGTGGCTTTCGTCCAACGCGGTCCACTAACCATATTGCAAAAAGCGTGAACACAAGGTTGATCAGGCCAACTAAAATCGCCTGAGAAAAGGACGCGTCGGTACCAATACCCGTTTGTTCAAAAATCATGGGAGCATAAAAGAATACTGAATTGATTCCGGTAATTTGTTGTGTAACAGCAATCACAATACCAATCAACAACACCAATTTCATGGAAGGTCGAAACAGCTCTTTAAAAGATACTTTTTCCTTTTGTGGTGATGCTTTTATACTCTCAGTAATAGATTTTAATTGAATTTCAGCTTCTTCGGCACCTAATGATTTCGTCATAACCAATAAGGCTTCATCATCCAAACCATTCATGGCCAACCATCTCGGACTGCGGGGAACGAAGAATAGAAATACAAAATAAATGATTGCAGGCAAGGCTTCCAGACCTAACATCCAACGCCAATTGTAATGATTAAACTGTAATATCTCAGCCCAGCCTGCATTAGATTTTCCCAATTGTAGAATCAAGTAATTTGTAAAAAAAGCGACCGTTATTCCCAATACAATATTTAATTGATTGAAAGAAACCATAGTTCCTCTTAATTTAGGAGGTGCAATTTCTGCAATGTAAACCGGTGCAATAATTAAAGAAGCTCCAACGCCAAAACCACCAAGCATTCGCGCCATTACCAAAAACAAAAAATTAGGTGCAAATGCTGATCCCAATGCAGAAATAAAATAGAGCACAGCGGCATATTTAAGAATCGTTCTTCGTCCAAATTTGTCGCTTAATGGACCCGCCATCATCATAGCTAAAGTTGCTGTTAGAGTTAAACAGCTAACCGACCAGCCCAATTGAATTTTTGTTAAATTAAATTGAGGCTCAATAAATTTCACAACACCTGAAATCACCGATGCATCAAACCCCATTAGAAAACCACCTAATGCAACTATTAAAGAGACAAAAACAGTATACCTTAATTTCATAAAATTGATTTTACAATTAAAAATCCATTAGCTTATTCAAAACTGATTGAGATTATTTTTTCTGATAGATTCTTACATATTCAACCTGCATAGTTTGAGGAAATGCTTCATTATCTATTCCCTCCACACTACCCCAGGCTCCACCCACTGCAACATTTAATATCAGGTAAAAAGGCTTTATGTAAGGCCATTTTGATACGCCCAATCCTTCATTTTTGTATTCAAAATAAAGTTGATCATCTACATAAGCTCTCATTACTTCAGGTGTCCATTCCCAGATATAAGAATGAAATTTTTCAGCTACATCAGATATATGTATTGTATCAGTTTGTTGTGTGTTAATTTGCCATTGGTAATCTTTAGAGTGGGCCGAAGCGTGAATCACGCCTAGATTATGTCCTACATGCTCCATGATGTCGATTTCACCAATATTTGGCCAATTTCCATCTTTAAAAGACCAATCTTTTGGCATCATCCAGATGGCCGACCAAGTACCTCTTCCCTTAGGAAGTTTGGCATTCACTTCAATTTTTCCGTAAAGCCAATTTGCTTTTGAATTTAAACGGGCAGATGTATAATCCTTGCCTTCACATTGCTGTTTTACTGCATTGATGTTGAGAACACCATCTTCAACCCAGGCATTTTCTTTCTTTGCTATTGTATAATGTTGCGCTTCGTTATTTCCCCATCCATCAGCATTACCTATTGTATCGTAAATCCATTTAGTAGAATCGGGCAAACCGGTATAATCAAATTCATCGCTCCAGACCAATTGATAATCGCTCTTCTGCGTACTTTCTGTATTTTTTACTGAGCTTTCTGATTTCTTCCAATTGCAAGAAGACAACAGAAATATTGTTACAAATAATAGGATGGTATTTTTAAGTGGCATAGCGTGTGTTTTATGTGATTCTTCGTTTACTGATATACCCGAACGTAATCAACCTCCATGCTTTGAGGGAAAATGGCGTTGTCGACTCCCTGAACACCTCCCCAGTTTCCGCCAACAGCCACATTTAAAATGAAGAATTGAGATTCGTTAAATGGCCAATTAGCAGCCGTTTTAGTAGATGGTGCATAGGTATGAGTGATATTATCAGGAGTATCGATGTAAAATACCATCTCTGTTTCATCCCATAACAGACCATAAATGTGGAATTGTTCTTCAGCGCTTGCTAGTGTTACACTGCTACCGCTACCATTAGAACCAGAACCTGCAGTTGTGTGAACTGTTGCATGAACAACATCAGGCTGATAACCTACGTATTCCATGATATCAATTTCTCCACATGCAGGCCATCCAGCTGTGTTAATATTACTTCCCAGCATCCATATAGCAGGCCATATTCCTGTACCAGAAGGTAATTTGGCACGAATTTCATATCGCCCATAGGTAAATTCTTTTTTGCCTTTAGAAATAATCCGGCTTGAAGTATATGAACCAGCAAGTTTATCATCATTCACTTTACGAGCCGTAATAATCAGCTTGCCATCTGCAACTTCGGCATTATCACCGTTGGTGTAATTTTGTAATTCGTTGTTTCCCCAGCCACCAGCTCCGGTTTCGAAGGTCCAATAATCTGTATTTACAGAAGATCCATCAAACTCATCAGACCAAACCAATGTCATATTATTCAAATAGTCCGGATCGTTCTCTTCAATTACAATTGTTTTGGTAACAGTCTTGGTATCACTTAAAGTATTTAAATTTCCCCAAACTGTTAAGCTAACCTCATATGTTCCTTTCTGTGGATAATGTACAGATCTTACAGTAGTCTTATCTTTTTCCTTTGATGTTGTTGATCCATTACCGTACTTCCATTCGAGATAAAGATAATCTCCTATAGAAGTATTCGTAAAGTTTACAATATTAGGATTACTCGCATCTACCTCATAATTAAAACTTGCGGTATATTCATCTTCTTCTTCGCCACCACTACTTGAGCATGAAAAAAATCCAAATATTGACACAAAAAGGAAAAATAGTATTGTAATTACTGTATTCTTATATCCAGTCATTGAATTATTATTTTATTATTTATAATAAGGGAGTTTTGAGCAAACTCAAAACTCCCCTTACTAATTATCATATTAATTCAATCTTCCAGACTTAATGCCTTCAACGTGAGGGCCAGCCAATTCATCGAAATAGAATTCATGTACACCTGTTCCAACTCCAGGATTCAACATGATTCGTATAATGTTATAGAAATCATGATTAAAATTATCGTCAGTAGTTACATCACCAGTAAAAATATCACCAGTCCAATCAAAACCTGCACCAACACCAGCGAAATCGTACTCAACTACTTCCCATGTATCATCTGCTTGAATAGTATAGGTCAATTCAACACCTGTTTGCCATGCATTACCACCACGATCGGTATTTTCAAGCTTAAGCAACACAGCATCGCCTGCTTTACCATACACTTTTAATTTAAATGCAGATTGCAAACGAAGGTCAAATCTAAATCCAGCAGACAATTTTAGATTAGCATTTGCCCATTCATTATTTTCTTTAGAATAAAATGCAACTTTGCTACTTCTATTAGGATAAATTGCATCAGGATTATCTACAATATTCACAGCGCAATTTTCTCCCAATACAGGTGCTAATTCAATCTCAGAGAAATCGTTATACATCACCATTTCATCCAAAATAAACTCAACGTAATCAGGATGATGCTCAGCAATATCAACTATTTGTGATGCAGTAAAATCACCAGCTGAAGACATAACCACTACCTTTACATTATAAGCACCCTTGCGCATATATGTATGCTCAATTGAAGCGGTATAGTCTCCTTCTTCCATAACAACTGAACCATCCCCAAAATCAACAGTATATCCACTAACAGAATTGCCTGCAGGAATTACGACATCAGCTAAGCTTACCACATAAGCATTTGGACCAGTACCAGCTTCTACGCTTACCGAGTAAGTTACAGTTGGCTTAACGTATCCTTTTAATACTAATGTTGTATACCATCTGTTTCCGTCACCACCAATACAACTCAATGTCATATTGTATTCTGTAACTGATTCAATTCTGTATTCATTATTCACAGCCCCAAAATCAATACCAAAAAATGAAGGTTTGTCAGAAGAAAGACTAATATAATTAACTCCATCCCTCTCATTTAAAGCCCAATTTGCCACAGTTGGTGTAAACTCAACTCTTGAATCCGCATCTCCATCAACAGGAACAGGATTAGAATAATTAGGATCATCTAAACGAAATGCTAATACATACGATGTTCCATTATTTGCATAGTCGAAAACAAAATCGACCAACTTAAATGTAAACTCATCATCGTATGCGCCCCCACCAGTTTTCTGCAATGGAGTTGCAGCCCACCATTCTGTCCAGTTGCCACCTACGGGACCGAGACCGTAATGAGCCGTCTCTAAACTATCAACAACCCATGTCTTTCCTTCTAATAAAGAAACACCACCTGAAATCATTGTTAATACAGGACTATCAAGAAATGCATAATCGGTTTCAGTTTGTTCAACTGTAAGAGTCTTTACTCCAAAAGAACCATCAGCAGCAGTAATTGTTAAAGAAACTTCATATGTTCCTGGTAGTGGGAAATATGCAGTCACACTATTTCCTTCTCCAGTGCCTCCATTTCCAAAATTCCACTTAATTGTGTTGATTCCTGATAATTGAGTTTCATTTTCTAAATTGTAATGATACACATCATCTCCTTGAGTCATTGTAAAACTCATTTCCTCAGCAGTTGGAGCACTGCTAAATTCTAAATCTGACTTATCAAATTCATTTGGATCGCAGGAAACTAGCATCAGCAACACGACCAATGCAATTCCAAATCCTGATTTTATAATATATTTCATGATTTTATCTTTTAATGTGATTAGTAACCTGGATTCTGAACCAATTTAAACTCTCCTGTTGTTTTATCAATTTCAGACTGTGGAATTGGGAAATATTTCCTAGTATCATCCCAGGTTCTTACTGATGAGAAATCAGTTACATTCTCTGTTAATAAATCGGTATCACCCCAACGTACTAAATCCCAAAAACGCATTCCTTCACCAATAAATTCTTTACGGCGTTCTAGTTTAATATTATCTTCTGTTGCCGCAATTGAAACTACTCCTGCTCTCGTTCTAACAGCATCTAAACATGTCTCAGCTGTAATACCAGTTGTTGAAGCTTGTCCATCGATAACGATTAACTCTGCTATGTTTAACAGAACTTCAGAATAACGGAAAATACGTACATTGTTTTCGTAGTTCAAATCTCCGGTATATGGCGCATCGTTATAATCTTTACGAGCAGCATATTTAGCCATAAAATAACCAGTATCCTGGAAACGGGCAGTATAAGTTCCTGCTGCAAATTGATTAATTGAAGCAGCCAGTCTAGTATCTCCATCTTCGAAAATACCAGCCATTTCACTTCGAACAGGAGCAAATCCCCATCCTCCTTGATATTCAGTGCTTCCACTTAATAAATCAGTACCAGTTAATCCGTTTGGAGAAATAAAAGCAGGTAGATTGGTACCAAAACCAGTCCAAGCTGCACCCCAATCTTTACCATCGGCTAATTGGTTTGCTTCAAATATTGAACCCGAACCAAATTCGCCCTCGCTACTCCAAATCGATGCATAATCAACCAATTGAAATTCACCACTGTTATAAATTTCTTCCATATCAGCTAATACCTCTGCATATTTACTTTGGTCTTTTTGATACATTACAATTCTTGCCTTAAGCATCATCGCAGCTGCTTTTGTAGCACGACCGTCATTTTCAGAAGTTGCTTGCAATGGTAATTTATCACCTGCAATAGCAAAATCAACGTCTTCAATTAGCTGAGCATAAATCTCATCAGCAGTGAATTGAGGAGCCATGTAAGGTGCTGCCAAATCCTCTTCGAAATAAGGAATATTACCCCAAAATTTCCATAACCAATGTACATAGTATGCTCTTAAGAAATGAGCTTCAGCTTTGTATTGAGCCAATCTGGCATCATCAACATTTAATGCATTATCACAAGCAGAGAGTACACCGTTACAACGACTGAGTCCGGCATAGTAAATATTCCAAAGCCCGTTGGCAGTTAAATCACCATTTAAATTGTATTGCGACATATTATAAAGTAGTTGCTGGTCTCCAGCTGAACCTCCTCCTTTATAAACATCATCTGATAAAAGGTCTGACATTAAAGGAACACTGTTGTACTGGTAATCAGCATAACTATCAAATAATAATATTTGGTAAGCAGCTCCTAAGTTAGATAAGATAGCACCTTCGGTTGCATCACCTCCTGCCTCGAGCGAAGAAGTTGGCTCCACGGTTAAGAAATCATCGTTACAGGATGTAAATCCTATTAATGCAACGAAGAATAATGTTTTTATATATTTATTCATAATATTTTCGTTTTTGAGTTAGAAAGTAATGTTTGCCCCAAATGTAATTGTACGTGATTGAGGATATACTCCTTTATCAACACCAATTGTAGTATAACCACCAGAAGCAACTTCAGGCTCAAACCCTTCATAATCAGTTAATGTAAGTAGGTTTTCAGCAGCTAAATAAACTCTGAATCGCTTAATAATATTTTTGCTGATTACTGATTCTGGGATAGTATATCCCAGCTGGATTGTTTTCAATCTAATGAATGATCCATCCTTGATATATAAGTCAGATGAACGTGCGTTATTATTTGGATCTTCAGATGTTACTCTTGGAATTGAATTCGAAGTACCTTCTCCTGTCCAACGATCTAAAATCCATGATGCACGGTTCATAGTAGGAACATCTGCTCTTTGAGAAAAGTCATAAATATCATTTCCATAACTTCCCTGGAAGAAAACACTAAAATCAAAATCTCTCCAATCAGCAGAGATATTTAAACCAAATGTCCAGTCGGCCATTCCTTTACCAATTTTGGTTCTATCATCATCGTTAATTATACCATCATTATTATAATCAACAAATCTAATATCTCCAGCCATAGCAGATTCACCGTAAGTTGTATTATACTCACTTGCTTCTGTAGCATTTTGCAATAAACCAGCAGTTTTATATCCATAAAAGAATGGGAAAACTTCACCATTTTGGCCTTTTACATAACTACCTACACCTGAGGTGCTATTACTCTCATAAATTGCCTCACCGGAATCGTTACCCATATCAACCAACTTATTTTTAATATAAGACGCCTGACCACTAATTGAATAATGTAAGTCTCCAATATTATCCTTATAGGTAACTTCAAATTCGATACCCTGGTTTTCCATATCACCAGCATTGGCAATTGGTGCGCCTTTTCCAACATAACTAGGAATTGGCTGTGCAATCAACATCCCTTTAGTATCTTTTTTAAAGTAATCGAAACCAACTATTAAAGCATGGTTGAACATTCTTAAATCAAATCCAATATCGATTTGTTCTGATTCTTCCCATTTTACATCAGGGTTAGCAATTCTTGATGCATTAGAACCATACTGCATAGTTGAATAATCTCCTGAACCAAAATAGTAGTTCGTTCCACCATCCATTAAACTTGTATAAGAAAAGGCATCAATATTTTCGTTACCATTTCTACCCCAACTAGCGCGAATCTTCATATAGTCGAACCATTGAGGCATACCATCCATAAATGATTCATTAGTAACATTCCAACCTAAAGAGAAAGAAGGGAAAGTTGCCCATTTGTTCTCTGGACCAAAATTTGAAGAACCATCACGACGAACAGTTGCCTGGAACATATACTTCTCATCGAAGTTATAGTCAACACGCGCAAAATACGAAGCTAATGTTTTAGAGGTATAACCACCTGTACCACCAGTTACTCTTTCATCGTCGCGATCTGCAGTAGCATAATCAATAACAGCTTTCGTTGGATTTTCTTCTAACAAATCGTAATCGGTACCCGACAAAGATCTGTAAGTATATTCTTTAGACGATTGACCTAGTAAAGCAGAAAAATTATGCTTTTCATTAATCGTTTTAGTATAATTTAAAGTATTTTCTACCTGCCAATTGTATCCTCTATTCATACTTGACCAAACAGAACTACGGTCGAAACTTTTTCCTTGAGAAGCCAGATAATATTTAAATCTATATCCATCGCTACCCCAAAAAGCCAAATCAACACCATAACTAGATTTGAATTTCAAATCCTTAATGATTTCTAATTCTGCCCAAAGTGTTGCTACGATCTTGTCTGAATTATCTACTGAATTATCAGGAGCATTTAACATCGCTACTGGGTTGGCTATTTCCTGAAATCCTGCTGGAGGTAAAGAAAATACACGACCACTTGCATCAGTAACTGCAGTAGGATGGCTTGCTAATGTAGCATCTGGATCATTTGCATAAACAGACACATTTGGATCGAAAGACAAAGCACTACCCAAAACAGAACCATATTCCGAATTGGTTTCAATGCCAGTCGATTTAATTCTTGAATAACCAGAGTTCACACCGACTTTTAACTTTTTAAAGAATTGACGGTCTTCATCAAAAATATTATAAGTATTATTTACACGTAAACTATAACGCTCGTAATTAGATTTGTCGTAGTTTCCACCAACAATACCCTCTTGATTATAGTAACCGAATGACACAAAATAATCGGACTTTTCACTTCCTCCGCTTATACTAACCTGGTGATTTTGAACCGGTGCATTATAATTAAATGTCTTATCCTGCCAATCAGTTCCCTTGCCAGCATTTGCAACTTGCTCTTGAGTATATTTTGCACTGTTACCATCATTTAATTCGATTTCGTTCATGATAACCATATACTCCTTACCATTCAATACAGATTTTTTAGTCCAAGGATTTTGGAAACCGTAAGAAAAATCATAATTAACGACTGCTTTTCCTTTGCTACCCGATTTTGTAGTAATCAAGATAACACCATTAGCACCTCTGGCTCCATAAATTGCAGAAGACGCTGCATCCTTTAATACCTCAACAGATTTAATATCTGAAGGATTCAAATAATTAATACCTCCATCAACTGCCATTCCATCAACAATATATAGTGGATCACTATTATTAATGGTACCAATACCACGAATTCTTACTTTCGAATCGGCTCCTGGCTGTCCTGAACTTTGAGTAATCTGTACTCCGGAAACTTTACCTTTTAAAGCATTCTCGATACGTACAGGACTTCCTTTTTCAAGATCTTCAGCAGATACACTACTGATAGAAGCAGTAACAACACTCTTCTTTTGAACGCCATAACCAATTACTACAACCTCATCAAGTCCTGTTGCTTCAGTTAATAATATTACATTAATAACAGTTTGATTATCAACCAAAATTTCTTTGGTCTCAAATCCAATCATTGAATAAGCAAGTATTGCATCTTCAGCTACTTCAATTGAGTACTTACCATCAAAATCAGTTGAAGTACCAATAGTTGTTCCTTTTACCACTACCGAAGCAAATGGTATGGGTGTACCATCCTCGGCCGAGGAAACGACACCAGTCACAGCATGCCTTTGCGCGAACGTTGTCAGGCAAAAGAATGTGAGAAATAAAAACAAGACCGTTTTTTTCATAAATTAGTTAGTTAAGATTAGAAATTTGTTGGATGCTCTGTTTCTCAGC
>JAQBBZ010000339.1:0-2719 GCA_032125735.1 Labilibaculum sp. | reverse complement strand
ACCAGTCATGGCATAGTACAAGCCAAAAAATAAGATTTCTCCCTGACTTGCTTCCATCAGTGTTGGACTCCCCGGATAAATTCCATGTGCAATTTTCCCACTCCACTCAAAATATTTATTCACCATAAATAGCACAGCCAGTAAAATGGTGATACCCATCAATATCAGAGTTAGTTTCTTGTTTTTATACTGTATGGCACTAATCGACATGGCGATTGTCATACTACTTGTAAGTAGAATAACGGTGTTTACAGTACCAATGAAAGTGTCCAACTCTTCGGCAGCCAAATGAAAAGCTGCAGGATTTAGATATCGATATACTGAATAGACAATAAACAGTCCGCCAAACAAGATTAGTTCAGTAAATATGAAGATCCACATTCCTGTTTTAGCACCTTCATCGTCCCGGTGTTCATCAATGTGTGCATGATTACTCATAGTCGTATGGTCGTTTCGTTACTACTGGAATTTCAGCAAAATTTTCAAGTGTTGGAGGACTTGCAGTTGTCCATTCCAGAGTTTTTCCTTTCCAGGGATCGGCTTCTGCAATTTCTCCTTTACGAGCCGAGCGAACCAAATTGGTGATGATGATGACCAAGCCGGAAATCATGAGCATGGCTCCAAATGAGGAGACGATGTTTGGCCCATGAAATTCTTCAACATAGTCGTAATACCTGCGGGGCATTCCAATCATTCCTAAATAAAACATGGGTAGATATAGTGTGTTAAAGCCTGTGAAGAAGACTGCCAGGCCAATATTTGCCCAGCCTTTGTCGTACATTCTTCCGAACATTTTAGGATACCAATAATGCAAAGCGCCGAAAAATGCATATCCGGTACCCCCAAAAACAATAAAGTGAAAGTGAGCAACCACAAATGCAGTATCGTGTAAATGAACGTTGGCCGATAATGCACCCAGCACCATTCCTGATAATCCACCAATCATGAAAACAAAAAGAAAGCATAAAGCCCACAAGAAAGGGGGTTGAATATCGATGGAAGCTTTATGAAGAGTTGCCACCCAGTTGAATATCTTAATCGCACTGGGAATGGCAACCAAAAATGTTAGAATAGAAAAAGTATACAAGGCAGTTCCACTCATTCCTGATGTGAACATGTGATGTCCCCAAACAAAGTAACCTACAAATGCGATAGCTAATGTGGATACTACAATTGCCTTGTATCCAAATATGGTTTTTCGGGCGAATGTTGGAATAATCTCTGAGATTACACCCATCGCAGGCAATATCATGATGTAAACAGCAGGGTGGGAGTAAATCCAGAACAGATGCTGGTACAAGATAGGATCACCACCCAAAGCAGGATCGAAAAAGCCGATTTGCATGGTACGTTCCAGTACAATCATTAATAAAGTAACACCAACTATTGGAGTTGCAAGTACTTGAATCCAGCTGGTACCGTATAAAGCCCATGGGAATAGAGGCATTTTCATCCAAGTCATTCCGGGTGCTCTCATTCTGTGCATGGTTACTATAAAGTTGATTCCTGTGGCAATTGAAGAGAAACCCAATATGAACGCACCAGTTACAGCGGGCAACATATTGGTGCCGGTTCTAAAACTGTAGGGCGCGTAAAATGTCCATCCGGTATCTGGTGGTCCATCACCAAAAAACTGAGACGAAAGAGCAATTGCAGCACCTAAAATATAAATCCACCACGATAATAGATTTAGCTTGGGAAAGGCCACATCTTTTGCTCCAATCATCAGAGGCAGAAAGAAATTTCCAAACACAGCCGGTAAGCCGGGAACCACTATTAAAAATATCATGGTTATCCCGTGAAGGGTGAAAAAGCTGTTGTAAGTCTGGGCATCCATTATGGTTTTCCCAGGTGCAATCAGCTCTATTTTCATTAACAGACCCAGAATCGCTGCCACACTAAAAAGCCCCAGCATACTGTATAAATACAACAAGCCAATTCGTTTATGGTCTGTTGAGAAAATCCATGCAAATATACCTTTGTATCGTCCCTGATATTCAAGGTAATTGGGTTCATGGTTTAGAATTACGGTATCAGACATATGTATCGTGTTAATTTTTTAGCTTAATAAGAACCACAGATTTCACTATTTCCCGCAGATAGTACTTGTGTTAATCTGTGGAATTAGTGGTTTAATTAATATCGTTTCTTTCTCGGTTTCTTAAATACCAACAACAGAAAAACAAGTAGTCCCATAACTAAGATGATCGTTCCTGTTACTTTGGTTACATTTAAAACGTAGGCTTGTCCTACTGGATCGTAGGAATAACAATATTGAAGTATTTTGTTAATGGTTGGTCCGGCTTGGCCTTTAGAGGCTTCCATTATGGCCAACTTAAATTCAAAGGGTAAAAAGTAGGTTCCATTTAAATAACGGGTAATTTTCGCTTCCGGACTGGTTATAATAACCGTAGCAGCGTGGGTAAATTCATTGCCGGCTCTTTTATATCTAAAGCCCAATGCTTTTGTTGCACGTGCAATATTAAGACTATCGCCAGTATAGAATTTCCATCCATCTTGCGTGTTTTTACCTTTAATTAAGGACTTGTAGTTGTTTTTCTTTTTAACGGCAAGATCATAAGTTTCTTTAGGATCAAAACTGATGGTGATTACTTGATAGTCTTCAGCGATTTTTAAATCGCTTTTTTGGATGACATCTGCAATACCATCCATAAGAGGACTGCAAATACCCGGGCAACGGAAGTAAACAAATACAATT
>JAQBBZ010000338.1:0-6967 GCA_032125735.1 Labilibaculum sp. | reverse complement strand
GGGACGAAGTATTTATTGCTGTAGCAGAAAACCTAAATTTCTCGAAAGCAGCCGAAGAACTATTCATCAGCCAACCTGCAGTTACCAAGCATATTAAGGAACTGGAAAGTAAATTAAGCACCGCCCTTTTCGAACGAAAAGGAAACAAGGTTTACCTAACCAAATCGGGCAAATTGATTTATCGCAGCCTCAAACAAATTAAACAACAATACCGCGAATTGGAATACGAATTGGGCAGATTGAACGAAGCATTTAATGGTTCTTTGCGGATTGGTGCCAGCTCTACCATTTCTCAATATTTGATTCCATCGGTTATTGCTTCTTTTCACAGGCGTTATCCAAAAATAAAATTGGATTTATTCAATGGGAATTCTTTTGAGATGGAGCAAAAACTCCTCGATAATGAAATTGATTTGGCTTTGGTAGAAAATGAAACATCCAATTCGAACATCAAATACATGGATTTTCTGGATGATGAAATTGTTGTAGTTACCGGAACACAAAGTGTGTATGCAAAACGAAAAAACATTAAACTAAGCGACATTCAGGAAATACCTTTGGTACTTCGCGAAAAAGGCTCCGGAAGTCTTCAGGTAATTCAGAAAGCTCTTGCCAAACAAAACATCGATCTTGAAAAACTAAACATTCTAATTCACTTGGGAAGTACCGAAGCCATTAAAAATTTCCTTTGTGATTTTGATGGCATTGCCTTGATCTCAGAAAAATCGATCGAGAAAGAAATACAGCTGAAAAGTCTTTGCAAACTAAATGTTAGTGAATTGAATATTTATCGAAAATTAAGAATGGCATTGCGCCAAGGGCCCGAATTAAAAATCCCCGCTTTGTTTATCGATTTTCTACAACACTATAACTTTTAATTATAAGCAATAACATTTTACAATTTCCTAAAACTATCTGTTAGTTGTATTTTTGTTTCCGAAATCAAAGAAAAATACGAATGCATCTATCATCAAAAAAAGCAAGTTACTTATTCTTCATTGGTATTGTGCTCTGCTTTATGCCCAGTTTTTCACCTGCCATTGCATTAATTACCGGACTTTTCTTTTCCATGTTTGGAATTAAAACCAGTCAATTTACCAAACACACATCTTTAGTTTTACAAACATCCATAATACTCATGGGTTTTGGCATGAATCTGACAATGGTTATTGAAGCTTCCAAATCTGGCTTTGGTTTTACCGCAATGTCGGTAATTTCCACCATCAGTATTGGATTATTATTAGGTAAACTTTTAAAGGTTGAGAAAGCAACCACCATATTAATTGCTGTAGGAACGGCCATATGTGGTGGCAGTGCAATTGCAGCAGTTGCGCCGGTAATCAATGCTAAAAACAAGCAGGTTTTGTTCGCAATGGCTGTTGTTTTTGTGCTGAATTCTCTCGCCTTAATGCTGTTCCCTATTATTGGACATTACTTTGAAATGAGTCAGGAAACATTTGGCTTTTGGTCGGCAATCGCTATTCACGATACCAGTTCTGTAGTTGGTGCATCAGCGGCATATGGCGAAAAAGCATTGGAAATTGCCACTACCGTAAAATTAACCCGCGCACTTTGGATCATTCCCATGTCAATTGTATTTGCAATTTTCACTAAAAACTCTGAATCGGGTAAAATAAAAATACCTTGGTTTATTGGTGTATTTGCATTGGCCATTATTGTTGCTCACCTACTACCACAATGGCAAGATGGATTTGTACATTTAAACTGGTTAGGCAAAAAAGGAATGATCATCGCATTACTATTTATCGGTTCAAGTATTTCTGTTTCTGAAATCAAGGAAGCTGGGAGTAATGCCTTTTTATTAGGAATTATCCTTTGGATTATAATCGGTGGATCATCACTTTATTTCTTGCAATTTTAAATCAAACAATCCATACAAACTTATCTATATCAGTAAAAAGTATACCAGAAACCGAAATGACAAGTCAACAAGCACAATACTCAAAAAATTCAGTAAGGCTCATTAATTAATATTTCTTTACAGATACAACATAAAGCTACACTTATGTGAAACCACACACAATGCACAACATTGCCTTCTAATATTTTGAAATTATCATAAAATTTTGTAATTTAGATATAACTATTCAAATCGGATATAAATCGAATGATTTTGATGATAAAAAAAAATGCCATGGAAACAGACATCACACATACAAATGAGCGATTTAGTGTACTAAGCGAATCAAGTGAATTTTTGAATTTGATTCTAAATAATATTAATTCGTGCATTATGCTCTTGGATAAGGATCTTAAACTAAGAGCTTACAACGACCCATTACTAAGCATATTTTCCAATAAAAAGAATGAAAATTTACTATATCGAAAATGCGGTGAAGTAATCGGTTGTGCGTATCAAATAGAGGAACAAAAACTATGCGGTAATACAAGTATGTGCAGAACCTGTGATTTACGAATCTCTGCACTTACCTCGTACGCAAATAATGAAGCTATTTTCAAGGAGAAAATTACGAAACCATTTTTTAATTTTGAAGGGCAAAAGATTGATAAACATTTACAGTTTTCAACACGCTTGTTTCACTATCAAAAAGAAAAATACATCATTATGATTCTGGAAGACATTACAGAATTAGTTACTATAAAAGAAAAAATAGTTAATCTCGAAAATAGTCTTTCCTAAAAAGTAAAAACACTGCTCTCAAATAAAAACAGACTAATTTTAATTGAAAAGAGGCTGTCCGAAAAGACAGTTTCACTTGACAAGGTCATGTTGAGCGAAGTCGAAACATCTGTTACTCAATATTAAAGATTCTTCGCCAAGCTCAAAATGACAATAGAATTGAATTTTTCGGACAGCCTATTTTCTTATTTTGAATCATCTAGATCAATTCAATACCCAATAAACCACATGCCAATTGTAGCTTTTCACTCTGATTGCCTTGTAAAATCAGGTGATGATTTCCCAAAGGATTTTCCTTTAATTTAGTAATTGCTGATAGAGGAAGTTTAACCTCAATTTGGGTGCGACATGCTGTTGCGTATCTCGGACGATCCAAAACTTCGCCTGTGGTGATAAAAGCCTTATTTAATTCACCATTAAAACGAAAAACCGTAATATCATTATAGCGATACATACCTTGAATTGCCGTTCCCAAACCAGTTTCGAAATGAGTAGTCACCTCGTAATTAGATAATAATTTGGTGCCTATTGTACAATGAGCAAACAGAGTCGCTTCCTCCGATATTTTGGCCACATTTGCCATCCAAGGAATTGAACCGGAAATTTCTTTGGCAAACATCATTCCTACAATACTGGCTAAATCGCCCTCGCAACCTGCAGGCACTTCCTCATCATTTAATAATGATAAAGCCAAACAAGCTGTTACCGATTTCTGACGAACCAAAGGAAAGCATTCTACTGTTATTGCATCCAAGTTCTCCTTCTCAACACAATCCCTCAGAATATTATAAATTTTTGAAGCATTCAGCTTTTCCTGTTGATCTGCATATTCAAATTTACCCAAGAAATCAGTATTAACTTCAGCATCTTCAAATGTGCACAAGCTTTTCCAATCAATTTGTTTCAAATTGATTCCCAACTTACTCATCAACACATTCTTCTCAACACTTGAAGCAATCAGCCAATCGGAAACATTGCCAATTAAACCAAGTTGCTTTCCCCTTAAAGCGTCAATAGCCGAAGCTACTTCTATGTAACCCGACAAATAGGCCTTCATTTCCTCAGTATTCGAAAGCAAAACAGAACCAATCCCTTCGCGATTCATCCACGCTTTAATTTCCAATGCTGCCGCATTCGAATTATCCAATTCATTCGACAAAATAATATAGAACTTCCCCTTTTCAACCAATTGTGTTGTAGCATACTCACTCCCACCACTCAAAACAAATAAGATGTTTGCATCATCATCCACAAATTGAAGTTGATCAGCATATTCCGGAAGCATATTTGAAAGTCTTTTTTTACCTAGCTCAATGTATTTTGCCTCAGCCTCTTTAAAAGCTAAAATTTTTACTCGTAATTGAATCATTAGAATAGTTTATAGTTTTGATTTGTTTCAACGGATTTGAATGGCATTCAAAAGTACAAAATATATGATATTATTTAAATAATAGAAACTCTATTCCAGAAGTATTGAGCCAAAAATATCACGAATCTGAAAACACTTATAATTTCATGTAAATTTGGGTTTACTGCAGAAAGAATCGAACAACAATAAGTAAGAATTACCTGATTATCACGACGCCATTTCTACTCCCTAAAATTATTGGGTAAATATTTTATCATCTCTAATAACAAATCATTTTTAAGAACTGGTTTTTTCAAATAGGAATCACAATGTTCAAGCGCCTTTTGCTGATCACAACTCAATACTGAGGCAGAAACAGCAATTATCACAGGTGAGTCTTCCTTAAACTGTTCCTTAATCATCCTTGAAGCATCTACACCATCCAATACTGGCATTTTTAAATCCATAAATACCAAATCGGGAGAATGTTTTTCAATTAATTCAATAGCTTCCATACCATTTTCCGCTTCAAGAATACTGAAATTGTACTTTTTTAAATAACCGGCAAGCACCTTTCGGTTTATTTTCAAATCATCAACAATAAGAATTTTTGCAGCATTAAAAGTGAGGTTTGCAAAAGAGTTATCTTCAATGGCAACAGTAGTACTACTACTAGAGTTATTCCTAATCGAATGCACCTTAATATTTTCAAGCTCCATGTAAAACTGTGATCCTTTCCCTGGCGCACTTGTTACTCCAAGTTTTCCGTTCATCATTTCGCACAAACGCTTGCTTATCGCCAAGCCCAAACCTGTACCGCCGTATTTTTGATGATTTTGTCCTTTCACTTGGGTGAAAGTATCAAATATACTTTCTTGCTGATCCTCCGGAATTCCAATTCCCGAATCTTTAACACAAATTTTTATGCTTGCGCTATCACTATTCTTATTGAGCACAAATGCAGAAAGAACAATACTCCCTTCTTTTGTAAACTTTACAGCATTCCCTATCAGATTCAACAATATCTGTCTTAATCTGGCCTCATCAATACTAATCAAATAAGGGAAATCATCACTTATCTCTTTCTTTATTGAAACACCTTTATCTGTGGCTATTTGATTAAAAATTAATCGCATTTCCTCAAATATATCTTTAATGGACACAGGACTATAATTTAATTCAATTTTTCCCGATTCAATTTTTGCCAAATTCAAAATATCATTAATAAGGCTTAATAAAGATTTGCCTCCTGCCATAATCGCCGCTAAATATTCCTGTTCGTCTTCCGAGCGAACCTCTTCTTTCATTATATCAGCAAAACCGAGAATCGCGTTTAAAGGAGTACGTATTTCATGCGACATATTTGCTAAGAACTCACTTTTAGCTCTATTAGCTGTCTCGGCTTGTTCTGTAGCCAGTTTTAATTCAGAATTAGCTGTTTTAAGCTCCGTTGTTCGCAACTCAACCATTTCTTCCAAATGAATTCTATATTTATGCAATTCATCCTCTGCTTGATTACGTTTGGTTATATCAATTCCAATGCAGATGAAATATAATTTTTCTTCTTCTATAAATGAACTCCTATACCATTCAACTAATAATTCATTGGCATTAAGAGTATTTATCTTAGTCTGATTTTGAATAAAGATATTCTCCTGATCGTCTTTCAGAAATTTTTGTCTGAGCTCATTTACCATTTCCTTCTCAAACATTATTTCAAAAAAATCCTTGTCGAGTAAGGACTTGCATTCTTTTGAGATTGTTTTACAAAGTAAATCGTTCACCATTTCAATTCTACCATCTTCCTTAATAATTGCAATAAAAGTTGGTGATGTCTTTAATAAACCCAAGTTAAAATCGCGCTCCCGCTTCAGGTTTATTTCTGTATTTTGAAGAGATTCAAACACAGTATTTAAAAGTATCCCTAACTCCTGAACTTCTTTTGATCCAACAATTGGAATAACTCCTCCTCTTAACCCATTATTCTTAATATCTTCGGCTGATTCGGACAGTATTTTTATTGGGCGGGTAATGCTGTTTGAGATAAAAACCGAGACTAAAATTGATATTAAAACAGCAAACAAGCTAATCAGCAAAATCTTAAAATGAAGTGCCTTTGCAGGTGCTTCCAGTTCGTCAACATAGGCTGACGAACAGATATACCAATCCAGTGGTTCAAAGTACGAGATGTAACTAATCTTTCGAAATGGCTTATCCGCTGGTTCTCCTGGCTTGTTCCAATAGTAATAATGAACTTTATTTTCAGAATGCGCTGCCTTCATAAAAGAAAGAACCAAAGTATCCTTATTTACAGGATCAATATCATTTCTAAAATATTTCCCTCTGCCGAGTTGAGGATGTATCACAGTATTAAATGATCCATCAAAAATAAACATATACCCCGATTTACTATTTCTTATTTTAGAAAAACTTTCTTCCAGTTCATTGATGACCTTATCGTACCTCTCTTTCGCATCACGCTCAATATCATCGATATATAATCCTGACCCTAAAACCCATCCCCATGGCTTAAATAATTTAACAAACGATATTTTGGGTTGATTTTCAGTGGTGCCATCTCCTGTCGGTTTTGGCCATTCATACTGAACAAAGCCGGAACCTTTACTTCTTGCTATCCTTGCAAACTCAACAAATACATTATGCTTATCTTTCCCCTCACTATAAAAATCCGCTCTATCCAGGAGTTTTCCTTCCAATTCAGGAAATATAGGATGCATAACCAGTTCCGGAATTGGCTCAAGCGTATCATTAATCCATACATACCCAACTCCTCTGTCGAAACTAATTTTTCGAAGTTCTTCCTTGGCGTAGTTACGAGCGACTTTCTCAGAACACACACCTTTTAAGTAGTTCTCGTAATGAAATTTACAAATTGATTCGGCTATTGAAACCACGTTTAATATTTCACCTTTTCTTCTTTCCATTGATTTTTCTTT
>JAQBBZ010000337.1:0-4819 GCA_032125735.1 Labilibaculum sp. | reverse complement strand
CAGATAAATCTATTTCTATAACTTTTGAATTGATTAAGGATGAAGAAAAGAGTGCAGATATTGACACTGATATTTTCAAGATGATATTGAAAAAATAACACAACATATTTTATACAAAAAAGGCTATCAAATGAATGATAGCCTTTTTTTATTGCAAAAAAATCAGAATCCAGATATGTTATAAATACAATTAACAGATATGTAATAGGTTCATAATAGATTGTTTAACAGACTCGCAATAGATTTACTATTCGCTTCTCCAATTGCTTTCCACTACTGTTTTTCGAATACACTAATCACTATACTACAACACTTTAACAATTATTATATCACATGACACCAATGACAGGCGGCATAACCAATGCTCACCAATATGGGTTTGTTCTCGTTTTTAGCTTTAGCCAAAGCCTCTTCGCCCCAGGGATACCAGTTCACCGGATTATGGGCATGCTGTAACAGGTAAGGACTATTCTCCTGAATTAAGTGGTTTGTATGTGTATGTTTCATTGTTTGATCGTGATTTTGAGAATGAGCGAGACGTACTGTTAGTAATAAAAGCAACACCACCCAGGTAAATTTAATTCGCATCTTTCCTTTGTTTTAAAGTAAACTAAAGATAGAAATTATTTTTAATCATTTTAAATAAGACAGGGAAAACACATTCCAACCAAGGAATAAATTCATATAAATAATACCACACACTTTAAAAAAAAATCCTGCTAAAGAGAAACCAGCACTTACTAATATGCGGGATGCAGTAAAAATATTTGGGAAACCCTTTGACCATAGATTGTTTCCGAAGGGCGCAAGCAAAAAAAGGAAATTTTAGCAGAAGCGGCTCCCGAATAGTTCACCGAAAATTGGGGCAGCGCCTGCTCAAGGCATAAAAAGCACACTGCCCGGCAAGGCAACTAACAATTGATGAGTAAAAACCATTCTGCCCGCCGGGGCAGAGTGGTTTTTGTGCTTTGAAAGCAGACTGCTCTGCAGAGCAACAGCTGTTTGTTGCCTAAAAAGTGACTTGCTCCGCGGGGCAGTACACTATTGTTGCCTTAAAAGCATACTGCCCTGCAGGGCAATGTAGTTTGAATGCCTGTGACACCAACTGCTCCGCAGAGCAATGCAGTTTTGAGCATCGGTAGTACAATGAACCCGATTTCATTGATGTTGCTGCGGGGTAAGCAGGAAGATTATCGGCGTACATGTTCTTGTAACTAAAATCACACATGAACTTGATTTAGTATTAATGTCGATTCTTACATCCTCACTTCAATTAGACCATTTTACACAATTAAAATGTGTGAATAATGTAACTTTTCTAAAAAGAAATGTAATACTATACAGTTTTTATGAGCCTAGCTTTGTTTAGTCTGAGTAATTGTTAGTCTTTAGCAAGACTTAAGGCATAAAAACAAAGAAATATGAAACGTCGATGACAGGTAATTACTGACACACAGAGGCCTGATTATTGGTTCCTGGTAAGTTCTCCCGATAAATTCGGGACAGGCTATATGGCAAAAACACACAATTGTAATCACATGAAAAATTACTAAAACAAAACAACTTTATTTTATAGCTATTCCATCAGTTATTGTTGTTGTCATCATTCTATTGATAATTGTTTTTTTACATCCAAAAGAAAATAGCAAACACAATATTTTCTTCACCACTAAAAAACACTTCAACTTATTTAATTTAAAATTGATATGAAAAAATTTAGAGCATTCGCGATATTAACTTTGAGTATATGTCTTTTATTCGGTACATCATCCTGCGCTGTAGCTTATAAAACAAATAACGGAAAACATAAGGGATGGTACAAAAATTCCAATAACCCTCATAATCCGCATCATTCTAAATCAAAAAAATACCATGGGAAACATCATAAATAATTCTATTTAAAAATACATGAATTCAATTTTCACAACTAAATAATTTTAATTAACAGCATTGAAAAAGATTGCATCTCTAATTTTCATTTTATTCTCGATACTACATTACCAGGGCGTTTACTCACAAATTTCACCTGACAATAATGAATCTTCAATATCAAAATTTAGTGTTTTTAGAGAACCCAGTTATATCTTGTTTGGGAGTGGAATTGGAAATTTGGAACCCTTGATATTTGAAGGCAATATTGCTACTCATTTTATGAGTTGTGTAAGCTATTTGGATCTGAACCTGCTCATCTTTGTCTATATTAAATAAATACTGGAATAAATTTTAAATAATAGATACAATACAGGTGGAGCCATTCATATTCTATTAGTCATAGCAATCGTTGCTGCACTTATCAAAGGTTATTCCGGGAATATTAAAAAAAATCACAATTTTTTACTAATAATTTAAAATATGGATAAAAGGAACATAAAAAAAGCCGGACTAGTTATTCTGCTTATTGGTGTAGTTATGACCATTTTCACAACCTTCAGTTTCTTTACTAAGGAAAATGTAATTGACATGGGCGACATTCAAATCACAAGAAACGAACAACATAAAGTGAAGTGGTCACCATTGATAGGACTAGCGGTAATTGGACTGGGTGGTATTGTAATGATCTTCACAATAAGGAAAAAATAATTTAAAATACAGATGGTATCATTACCAACTGGTCTGCATTTAAAATAATCACAAATGGAGTCTGAAAACCATTTTAAACGAGGCGTAACCGAAAAGCCAAACGAGTAGGAATTAATTAATTCAAATATCATGAAAAAAATTGTTGTGACTTTATTGATTCTATTCTGTATGTCTTCAGTCAATTTTGCACAAGATTACAATACAGGAATCGGTCTAAGAGCAGGATATTCAAATGGATTAACAGTAAAGCATTTCATTGGTAATAAAACGGCTCTTGAAGGTATTCTTTCAACAAGATGGCAAGGGTTTGAACTAACAGGGCTTTATGAAATTCAAAATAGGATTGCCAATGCTGAAAGATTGAATTGGTATTTCGGATTCGGTGGTCATGTTGGAGTCTGGGATGGTGATCATGCAAATTGGGGAACTTCCGGAAAAAGCTATACCGTTATAGGACTTGATGGCATCATTGGGATGGAATATAATTTTACTGAAATACCCCTAAACATTGGCATTGATTGGAAACCCTCCCTTAATGTTTTTGGATATAGCGGCTTTTGGGGTGATGGTGGTGCACTTTCTATACGTTATATATTTTAAGAATAAAGTAGAGGATATCCAAAACCTTCTGCAAACTATGCTTCCTGCGCAGGCAGAAACCTAAATTATCGGCGTTCTATAGATTACGAGTCGCTCATAAAAACAGTTTCTGCCTTCGCAGGAATAAATATCTATATAAAAACAACTTTTGAACAGTCTTTACTTGTTTACCTCTCCTATTCAACAGCCGAAATCTACTAAATGTGTGAATGATGTAACTCAATAGCATTTTATTGTAACATTTCAGGGTATTGATGCACCTACCTTTGTTTTGTACAATATTAATTAACAACGATTATATGAAATTTAAAAATCTATTATCAAGCCTTGCAATAGCAGCGGCTGTATTAATGGTTGGTTGTAATAAAGATGATGACAATGATTTAAATCCTTCACCAACGGTGAATTCTTCCAACCCAGCAGACAATGCTACAGATGTAGTTCTTAATAAAATAGTTACTGTTACATTCAGCGAAGCAATGGATCCTTTAACGATCAATACTTCAACATTTACCTTAATGCAAGGAACAAATGCTGTTTCCGGTGTTGTGGATTATTCTGGAACAACAGCAACATTCAAACCTACAAATACTTTATCTACTGAAACTATTTATACGGCTACCCTAACAACCGGAGCAGAAAATTTAGCCGGAGAAGCACTTGTTGCTGATAAAGTATGGAGTTTTACAACTGGTCTTTTACCAGATGAGATATCACCTGCAATAACTTTAACAGACCCTGAAAACAATGCAATAAATGTACTTCGCAGTAAAATAATTACTGCTGAATTCAGTGAAGAAATGGATGCTTTAACGATTAATACTGCAACATTTACAGTAATGCAAGGAACAAACACTGTTTCCGGTGTTGTGGATTATTCAGGAACAACAGCAACTTTTACACCAACAAATAGCTTAGCCGCAGCAACAATTTATACTGCAGCGCTAACTACCGAAGCAAAAGATTTAGCTGGGAATGCTCTTGCTGCTGATAAAGTGTGGAGTTTTACAACTGTAGCTGCATCAGCTGGTCTGGCTGTAGTCGATCTTGGATCTGCAGGTAATTATGCGATTCTTGCTAAAACAGCGATCAATAACAATCCTACTTCCAATATTACCGGAGATTTGGGCTTAAGTCCTGCTGCTACATCATATATAACTGGATTATCACTAACAGATTTTACAGGATATGCAACATCAGCACAAATTACAGGTCAAATTTTTGCCGCCGATATGGCAGCTCCAACAGCAATTAATTTAACTACAGCTGTTGAAAATATGATTACCGCTTATAACGACGCTGCAGGTCGTCCTACTCCTGATTTTCTTGAGTTGGGAACTGGAAATTTAGGTGGTAAAACACTTGTTCCAGGATTATACAAATGGACAAGTACTGTTACATTGCCTTCTGATGTTACTATTTCGGGTGGAGCTGACGATGTTTGGATTTTCCAGATTTCGGGTGATCTTAATATGAGTGCTGCAGTAAATGTAACGCTTGAAGGTGGAGCCCAAGCTAAAAATATATTCTGGCAGGTGGCCGGTGAAGCAACTTTTGGAGCAACATCTCATTTCGAAGGTATTATTTTATCGATGACAGGTATTACTTTTCAAACAGGAGCATCTTTTAATGGAAGAGC
>JAQBBZ010000336.1:0-3271 GCA_032125735.1 Labilibaculum sp. | reverse complement strand
CCAATTCCGTCTACTTTGCTAATAGCATTTTCTATCTCTTCTCTAGTCATCTGAATCCTGTGTTAATTTTAAAATTGGTGCTAACGCCAGTCTGTCTAATAACTCATCAGTCTGCACAATTAAGTCTTAAATATAGCGGTTTTAAGCATACCTGAAAATTGAAAATGCTTTTATTTGGAAATAGAATTGAGCTTCTTATTTATGCCAATTTCAACTTTAACAGCTGCATTAATTCAGGAAAATAAGATCATTGCTGTTGTTGCCCATTCCGTGAGGGTTTTCAGGCCAATAAGCTAATGCACATGTGCCTTTGCCTATCATCTTAAAAAACTGCTGAAATTCGTGACAAAAAAGGCTGAAACAATGGCAAATGAAGCCATTGCCTGTTTTTCCGTTTTCAGAATGTTATTTGGCGTATTTAATACGATTTTAGATGAAAAATTACACTCTCGTATTATGCCGATAGATATCTAAAACTCAATCATAATACCGATTTATCGGGAGCAAAGAATGAGTAATTTTAGATACTAATCGGTATAACTCCTTTTTAAGCCTTCAATAATTTATAGTTTGGGAATTATTAAGCTAAAAAAAGAAGCTTTAAAAGCTCGCTAAACAGCAAACTTTTAAAGCTTCCATCTTATTTTTTAGAAATATTAATCGGTTGTGCAACGGTTACTAGTGTTATGTGTTGTTATTTAATATTCCAGAGCCTAACAGTCTTATCGCTACTTGCAGTAGCCAACCACTTTCCGTCTGCACTGACATCACATCTGGTTCCAAGATCATTTTTATGCTGAGTAATAGTTTGTAGAATCATTTCACTTTCTATATCCCACAAAGTCGCAGTAATATGGTTAATTAATCCTTGGTAACTAAAGTGATATTCTAGAAGTTCCCCTAAAACCTTTTTATCAGTTCCACCAGCTAATACTCGATTGTTATCAATAAAAATAGCTGAATGAATAGCTTCATTTTCTCCTCTCAGTGTATGCAATAAATTCCAGTTGTCAGTATTCCAAATTTTAACTGTTTTGTCGTCCGATCCACTAGCTAAAAATTTTCCATTTGGACTAAATGCCAAAGATAAAACCACCATTGAATGTCCTGTTAAAGTTTTAAGCAGTTTGCCTGATTCTACATTATATATTCGAATTAAATTATCGTTGCCTGAACTAAGTAGAAGTTCTCCTGAAGGATTGAATATAACGGCCCATACATCCTTTTCAGAGTCATGAAATTCATGTAATATCTCACCTGTATCTACATTCCAAATTGTAACCTTATCATCATCCCCGGCTCCAGCAATCAAATGGCCTGATGGGCTGTATGCAACGGATCGCAGTGAATGTTCATTCCCATTTAATGTTCTCAATAATTTGCCTGTTTGAACATCCCAAATCCTTACTTTCCCGTCATAGGATCCAGTGCAAACTGTATTTCCTTTTGGACTAAATTCTGCAGTCGGCACTCCAAATGGATGCTTTAATTTATGCACTATTTTTCCATTACTCCTTGACCAGATTATTACGTCCTCATCATACCCCGCGCTTACAAGCAGGGAATCGTTTGGACTAAAATTTACAGACCAAACTTCATCACTGTGCTCGGTAAAAACCCTATCAAGCGTAATGTAATCGGTATTAATTATTTCAGGTTCATAGAAAAGCTGATAATAGGACCATGATAAAGCAACTATGATTAACGTTAAAATTACTATGTATTTTCTCTTCATATTAATTATTTGCTTTTTATAAAATGAGAAATTTTAATCAAGATACCTCCCAATAACACATAACGCCAGTCTGTCTAATAACTCATCAGTCTGCACAATTAAGTCTTAAATATAGCGGTTTTAAGCATACCTGAAAATGGAAAATGCTTTTATTTGGAAATAGAATTGAGCTTCTTATTTGGGTCAATTTCAACTTTAACAGCTTTATTAAATCAAGAAAATAAGATCATTGCTGTTGTTGCCCGTTCCATGAGGGTTTTCAGGCCAATAAGCCAATACACATGTGCCTGTGCCTATCATCTTAAAAAACTGCTAAAAGAAGCTTTAAAAGCTCGCTAATTAGCAAACTTTTAAAGCTTCCATCTTATTTTTTAGAAATATTAGTGGGATGTGCAACGCTTACTTTTGTTATGCGCTTTTTTTATTCTTTAATATTTTGACAATTCGGCTATAAATGATTTCCGCTAAATTCCAGTCATATCCATCAAAATTAGTTGTATTATTGAATTGAATAACAACCATGTCCATGTCTTTGTGGTATTTTGCAATGCTCTGGTAGCCGGGAAGTAGCCCTGTATGTTCGTAAACGTAAATTGAAGAATAGATTTCCTGTTCACCTTCATTAAACACCGAGCCATCGTTTAACGCCCGCAAGAATATGCCCACGTCTTCTGCTGTAGCCAGCATTAATCCTGTATTTTCATACTTGAAATCGGTTTCAACGCCAACATAATAGCCGCTCATTACATCATCTATATTCACTTCACTAAGCGAACCGAAAGAGTGTTTCAGCCCAAGTGGAATCAATATTTCCTCCTTGATATATTGCTGGTGGGGATAGCCCAACGTTTTATCAATGAGGTCCTCAATCAACATATAATTGGTGTTTGAATAACCATAATCTTCCCCTGGTTCAAAGTCGGCTGGTAAATCCAGGGCGTATTCAAGTGTTTCTTGCCTGTTTTTTGGAGGTTTTGTCCAATAATCAGGATGGTCAACAAAATTGGGAATGCCACTCCGATGCTGCACCATCATTCTCAAGGTTATCTTGTCTGAATATTCAATTCTTCCCGCAAGTTCCGGAAAGTATTCACCAAGCGTTTTATCCAAAGACAAACGCCCTTCTTTAACTAATTTTGCGGTAGCAACAGCGATATATAACTTTGTAATACTCGCAATTTTGAATAAGGCTTGCGGGTAGGCAGGTATTTTCTTTTTTCGGTCATGCCAGCCTGCGGCATAAAACTCCGGTGGCTTTCCTGTTTCGTCCACATAAACAATCATTCCATCAAGTCCATAATTAATTCCTTCGTTGAGTTGTTCTTGAACCGTATCAGGCAGTGGCATTATCCATGCTCTTACCAAAATCCATGGTACGAAGTATAAGGAGCTTATGCTTGCAATAATAAAAACGATTCTGAGTATTCTTTTTATCTGTTTCATCTTCATATTGTCATTCTATTTCAGTGCGATGCACTTTAACTATGTGCCTTGATCGTACCCATATGCGTTACAACGCCAGTCTGTCTAAAAACT
>JAQBBZ010000335.1:0-14822 GCA_032125735.1 Labilibaculum sp. | reverse complement strand
CAACAGCACGTTGTTCTTCATCAAACAGAATGTAAATGCCTTCTTCTTTGAAATGGATTGTTCCTTTTTGCAAAGGCTGGCGGTATCTTATTCTGATATCGTATCTTCTTTCACATTCTTCAGTCGGCATTAAATCTTCACGAATCCAATGCACTTCTTTTTTCGGAATGAAGAGTGCTTTTCTGGCCAATAATGGATGACCATGTCCCATACCTACGTAAACAATGTTTTTCACCACATCGGTTCCAATTACGAACAGAGGTTCTTTTTTTCCGCCAACATTTAAACCTTTTCGCTGACCCACAGTAAAGAAATGAGCTCCAATGTGCTCGCCTACAACAGTTCCGTGTTCTGGTTTAAAATGATAAGGTTGCGAAATATCTGCTAAAGCTTCCGATTTTGGGATGATCTCATCTGCCTTATCGGCCATAATTTCAATAATATTACCCTTCATCGCTTTTAACTTTTGCTGAAGGAAGACCGGAAGATCAACCTTACCAACAAAGCAGATACCTTGAGAATCTTTTTTCTCAGCAGATGCCATTCTTTCGCGACGGGCAATTTCCCGAACCTCAGGTTTTATAATGTGTCCGATAGGAAACATTGCTTTCGACAATTGTTCTTGCGATAATTGACAAAGGAAATAAGACTGATCCTTATTGTTGTCTTCTCCTGCCAGTAAGCGGTAAATCTCTTTGCCATCTTTTATTATGGTTTCCTTTTGGCAATAGTGCCCTGTAGCCACATAATCAGCTCCCAGTTCCAGTGCTTTTTTTAGGAATACATCAAATTTTATTTCACGATTACAAAGTACATCCGGATTAGGAGTACGTCCTTTTTCATATTCCGAAAACATGTAATCAATTACTTTTGCACGGTATTCCACACTCAAATCAACAAAATGAAAGGGAATCCCCAATTTTTTAGCTACCATTTGAGCAAACAGCACATCTTCCTCAAAGGGACATTCTTCGGATTTTAACCCAACCGTATCGTTCCAGTTCTGCATAAAAAGTGCTTCCACCTCATATCCCTGCTCAATCAATAAATGAGCAGCAACACTGGAATCCACTCCACCCGATAATCCGATTACAACTTTTTTCTTCATCACTAATAAATCCTCGTTTTTTACGATGCAAAAGTATTCAATTTTTGGCTTAGTGCCAATTGTGTCTGACGAATTGCTTCTAACTTAACATCTAAATATAGTTATGTGTTTTTTTTGAATAAAAAAATGAACTAACTTAGATTGAATATAAGTAAGGATTGTGTTCTATGGTCCGATAAGTATATGAACCTAAAATTTAGAAAGGATGAAAAAAATTACACTTGCACTGCTGTTTATTTGCATGGCTATATTTGTTTCCGCTCAGGAAAAACAAGATACCTCGTATTGGAAAAAGGGAGGTATGGTATCACTAACATTTTCTCAAACATCGTTGACAAATTGGTCTGGTGGCGGCGATAATGCCATTTCAACCAATGCCCTGTTGAATTTGTTTTCGAATTATAATAAAGGAAAGAACAGCTGGGAGAACACTCTAAACCTGGAGTATGGTATGATTAAGCAAGGTAATCAAGGGGTTCGTAAAAGCATCGATAAAATCGATTTTACGACTAAATATGGATACAAAAATGGTGGTGATTGGTACTATTCTGCCTTATTCGATTTTAAAACACAGTTTGCCAAAGGATACAATTATTCGAATACCGAAGGTGTTGATGATCAGAAAGTGTCTAATCTTCTTGCACCGGCATACATGACTTTGTCTTTGGGTATGGATTATAAACCAAATGATGTGTTTTCAGCCTACTTATCTCCGGTAACTTCTAAAATGACTATTGTTAATGATGATGATTTATCTGATGCAGGGGCTTTTGGGGTTGATCCTGGAGATAAATTTAGAGCCGAGTTTGGTGCGTTTACCAAAATGACCTTGAAAAAGGATTTGTTCGAAAATGTTAATCTGAAGAGTAGCTTGGATTTATTTACCAATTACTCGGATAGTTTCGGAAATATCGATGTTTTGTGGGAGCTAATGATTAACATGAAGGTGAACGATTTCCTAACAGCAACAGTGAGTACATCTTTGGTTTACGATGATGATGTAGATTACATGAATAAGGATGGAGTAAATAAAGGTCCAAAAATTCAGTTCAAAGAAATTATTGGAATCGGATTGGCTTACAAATTTTAAGGCAAACGATTAATAGAAATTATACTTATTAAATGAATAAAAAGCGGAAGGATCATTGGTTTGATTCTTCCGCTTTTCTTATCTGCGAACTATTGATATACCGGTTTTTTCTTCAACAAATTGAAAGTAATTGTAGAGTTTGTAATTAATTTCCAAGCCATAATCCTCTAAAGGATCATATTCTATATAATTATCAATATTAGGATTTCCTTGCATGTATAATTGATTCCATTCCAAAACGTAAATTTGATTCCAGTTTTTGTAATAGTCATTTGAATGTGCAGTTGCAATCCTATTTCTGCTTGCAAACCACGATTCGAATCCTGTATCTAAAATTAGTAATTCGTACCCGACACTATCCGTTACGGCTATTTCATTTTCTTTATTCTGAATAGTAACAGGAGTTTTGAATGCCGATTGTGTAGAGCAGCCATAAACAAGGATGAGAATAAGTAGTAAATATTTAATATTTTTCATAACCATGCGAATTAAGAGTTTAAACATGAAATAGTAGTGTTGACTAAATCAACTGTTTATAGCTTGTTTTAATTTTTACGTAGTTGATAGTTAAAAGTTTATGTGGCTTTGTGTTGATTTGAAGGCGGAAAATTAATTGCTCAATTGTTGATCATTACTTGTTCAGATTTTACAGCAGGCTTTCTAATAAATTATGATTGTTTATAATTATTTGAGTATTGTTTCCGAGAGCAGAATTATTATTGCTATTTTCGGATTAAATATAGATTTGAATATGTCCGAACTTTCCATATATCGAGCTTCTGCAGGGTCAGGCAAGACCTACACGCTTACCAAAGAGTATCTAAATTTGGTTTTCGAAGATCCGTTAAACTATAAAAGTATTCTTGCTGTTACTTTTACGAATAAAGCTACCGATGAGATGAAATCCCGAATTGTAAAAGAAATATATCTTCTTTCACAATCGGATGACTCACCTTATGCCAAAGAATTATGCGTAAAGCATAATTTGAATTCAAAAGAATTAGTTCTTAGAGCAAAAGAAATTTTAAATAGACTGCTTCACGATTACTCACGGTTTTCAGTCACTACTATTGATAGCTTTTTCCAGAAAGTCGTTCGATCCTTCACTCGTGAAATTGGATTGCAAATGGGCTATAATATTGAATTGGATCAGCGCCGGGTATTGACCGAGGTTGCCGATCTGCTTTTTAATGATGTAGATAAGGATCCACAATTAAGATCATGGCTTACCGATTTTGCGGAATCAAAAATAAGAGAAGGAAAAAACTGGAATTTCAAACAAGAAATTTTAGAAGTGGGAAATGAAGTTTTTAAAGAAGATTTTAAAAATTTTTCAGATAAATTAATTGATAAGCTTTCAGATAAAAAATTCTTGACAAATTATCGTAAAATCCTAAAAGAGATAAAAGATGAGTTTGAGACTTTTTTCAATAAAATAGGAGAGGAGACAAGGAGGATATTGACTCAGCACGGACTGGATATTACTGAGTTTGCCTACGGAAAAGCAGGAGTTGCAGGTTATTTGTCAGGTTTAGGTAAGGATGGAAAGATGGATCCGGGAATCAGAGCCCGATCGGCGGTCGATACTCCTGATAAATGGACCACAGGCAAAGCAAGTTCTTCAACAAAACAAGCTGTTGGAGAGGCTTTTAATACAGGATTAAATGATTTGTTGAAGAAGGCTGTAAACCATTACGATGAGCAGTCAATGTTGTACAAGTCAACCGATAAAACACTAAGCTACATTTATACATTAGGCATACTTACCGACTTATCTAAAAAAGTTCAGGAGTATTCTGAAAGCGAAAATATCTTTCTTCTTTCGGATGCAAGTCGATTGCTCCGAAGTATTATTGGAGATAATGATACTCCGTTTATTTATGAAAAAATTGGGAACGTCTATAAGCATTTCATGATTGATGAGTTCCAGGATACTTCGTCGATGCAGTGGGAGAGTTTCAGACCCTTGGTAACAAATTCTTTGGCTGAGGATAAGCATTCATTGGTTGTAGGAGATGTAAAGCAATCCATTTACCGATGGAGGAATGGTGATTGGAAAATATTATCGGAACAATTAGATCAGGATTTTAATGCTTTCGGCGTTAATGCGATGACTCTAAATTACAATTGGCGTAGCTCAGTAAATGTGATCAATTATAACAATGCACTTTTCGCGCTTGGAGCGCAGATTTTGCAGAATGATTACAACGCTTCAATTCCGCCTGAAATTTCAGATGGTTTAAAGGAGGAACAAGAAAAAATTGTAGGAGCCTACCAAGACGTATTTCAGCATTTCCCAGGCAATAAAGAAAAATTTCCCGGATATGTAAAAGCCAATTTTATAGAGAAAGAGACTGATTCAGATTGGATAGAGAAAGTTTTAGAAGATTTGCCCTTACGGATTGAGCAATTTCAGGAAATGGGTTATCAGGCTCGGGATATTTCAATTTTAGTGAGAAATGGAAAAGAAGGAGGGCTTGTAGCTGATACTTTAATGGCATATCGCGCAAGCGAAAATGCGAAAGGAGGAGTCAATTACGATGTGATCTCAAACGATTCTCTTTACCTGAAGAATTCTTCTGTGATTAGTTTTTTGGCTCATTTACTGAACTACTTTGTATATCCTGATGATAAAATTAACCTTGGATTTTTAAAGCAAGAATATCAAGTTTATATTAAAAATCAGCAGAGCGAAGATAAGGATCAATTGTACACAATTTCTACAAATGAAAATACATTTGAATCTGTATTTCCCGATGAATTTACTTCGAATATTCCTGAATTGAAAAGACAGGCATTGTATGATTTGGTAGAGAAATTAATTCACATTTTTAAACTAAATGAACGTCCTCAGGATTTTCCTTTTTTAGAAGCTTTTCAGGATTTAGTTTTAGGATTTACCAAAACAGACGCTCCGGATTTAAATTCATTCGTTAATTATTGGGCAGAGCGAAAAGATAAAGAAGTAATTTCAGTTTCTGATCAACAGGATGCCATTCGAATTATGACGATTCACAAGTCGAAAGGTTTGGAATTTAAAGTGGTGATATTGCCATTTTGTAGTTGGGATTTAGACAATACACGACACACAAACATATTATGGTGTCAGCCGAAAGTGGAAGGTTTTAATGTTTTAGATGCACTTCCCGTTCGTTACAGCAGTACATTAAAGGAAACCATCTATTATCAGGAATATTTTACTGAAAAGCTACATTCATATATTGATAATTTGAATCTTTTATATGTTGCATTAACACGAGCCGAGGAGGTTTTTATAAGTTATTCGCCACTTTCCGCAAAGAGAGACTTAAAAAATATATCGGATCTGCTTTTGCATGCGTTTGAAAATTCGGATAACTATTCTTCCGATTTTAATGGAAATAAAATGATCTCATTAACGCAGAACTGGAATAAAGAGGGTAATTATTTTGAATTGGGAGAATTGAAAGCCAGAGCTTCCGAAGTGCTTCAAAAACCAAAAGAGAAGCGTACCAATTATCCTGCTTCTTTGCTCGACGATCGTTTAAAGTTACGATCACATTCTGCTGATTATTTCGATTTCTCCGAAGCCGAATCAGTAGAGACCTTTTCTCCGGTAAGCAGAGGAAATATTTTACATCAATTATTTCAATTAATAGAGTACAAAGAAGATGTTGCTAAGGCGGTAAGTCAGTTGCAATTCGAAGGAAAATTAGATCAAGTTCAGGCAGAAGAAGTTTCTCTGTTTGCAAAGGAGTTATTGACTGATCCTACTGTTGAGGAATGGTTTTTAAAAGACTGGACGGTTGTGAATGAAAGAGATATCCTTTTGGGAAAAGGAGAAGTGCAACGACCAGATAGAGTTATTTATAAAGGAAAAGAAGCCATTGTTATCGATTTTAAGTTTGGAAAGAAAAAAGAGAAAGCTCATAAAGATCAGGTGTTAACTTATAAAAAATTAATCGAACAACTAGGTTTCGAAAAAGTAAGAGCCTTTGTTCTTTATGGAAAATTAGCTGAAATAGAAGAAGTGTTATAATTATTGAATCCAGATTGAATTCCTATTACCTTTCAGGATCAAAAAAATAATTAAATGAAACGTCCATGAATAAATAATTAGTAACTCACAAATAGGGAGGATTATTTACGAATGGTAAGTTCCATCTGGCAACCGAATAAAAATTATAAACAGATGAAAAATATTGGATTACTGATAAGCGTCCTACTCTTACTTAATTCCTGCGATTTACTGACAATGAAATCTAAAGAAGCAGTTGAGAGTAAGGAGATTCAAACAGTTGAGACGACTGTTCCTAAAGTGAAAAATGGAACAAAAAAATATTATTTCAAAACTGGAGAATTAAAATCGATAGTTGAATATAAGGATGACACAAAAATTGGTGTTAGTGAGACCTTCTATAAAACAGGTGAAAAACAGTATGATATTCCTTATTTGGATGGAATGAAACATGGTGTTGTGAAGTGGTACTATAAGGATGGGAAAGTTTATCGGGAAACTAATTATATAAAAGGTAAAAAAAATGGATATCAGAAGAAATTTTGGGAAAATGGAGAGCTTAAATCCGAGCTTTTATATAAAAATGATCTATTGAATGTTGGATTAAAGGAGATTACCAAATCAGGAAAAGAAAAATCAGTGCCTACCATCAAAGTGGATAAGATAAACTTGATGAGCACAAAGGAAGAGTATGTTCTTCATTTTCGATTAAGTGATGGGCATAAGAAAGTTCATTTTTATCAAGGGAAATTAATTGAAGGGAAGTTTTTTCCGGAAAATGGTCGAGGGTTTCAAGAATTAGAAACCAAGGCAGGTGTTGGAGAATTAAGACTTTCGGTACCTAAAGGATTTAATTTTGATAAAAACATTTACATAGTGGCTGTGGAGAAGACTGCCTATCAAAATGATAGGGTACTTAGTACGATGGTTCCCCTCGCCATTCGAAATCCTAATTAATGATCAATTTTGTTAACGATATAAAGCTCCTTTAGGAGCTTTTTTTGTTTGGATAAAAACTGATTTTACTTATAAGATAAACGTTTGTAATTTGTTATATTTAAGGCAGATATATCATACACTAACTTATAAAATCGAAACTTATGAGCAAGAGAACTATTGTTGCAATGCCTGGTGATGGAATAGGCCGGGTTGTTCTTGATGAGACCATCCGAATATTAAATGTTGCCGGATTTGATGCAGAGTATGTTGAAGGTGATATTGGCTGGGAGTTTTGGTGTAAAGAGGGAAATCCTCTTCCTAAGCGAACCATTGAATTGCTTAAAAAGTATAAAATCGGCTTGTTTGGAGCAATAACATCCAAACCGAAGGATGATGCCGCGAATGAATTGTCTCCAGCTTTGCAAAATAAAGGATTGGTGTATTCAAGTCCAATAGTAGGTCTGCGTCAGTATTTCAATCTCGATATCTGTATTCGTCCCTGCAAAACTTACAAAGGAAATCCATTAAACTTTATCCGAAGAGGAAAAGGGGGAGTTATTGAAGAACCAATAATTGATGTGGTAATTTTCAGGCAGAATACAGAAGGTTTGTATGGTGGTGTAGAGTGGTCTAATCCAGATAATACGGTTTATGCTGCATTAACCTCTCATCCTAAGTTTGTGAAGAATTTTGGCACAGTTCCAAGAGAGGAGTTGTCAATTTCTACCCGGATTTTTACAAAAGGAGCTACAACAAGAATTTTAATGGCTGCTTTCGAATACGCCAAAAAGAATGGATATAAATCAGTGACATTATGTGAAAAGCCAAATGTTATTCGCGAGACTTCGGGGATGATGTTTAAGTTGGCACAGGAGATTCAGAAGAAAAAATTCCCGAAAATAGAATTGTGGAATACGAACATTGATGCTCAAATGATGTGGTTAACCAAAAATCCTGAAAACTATGGTGTTATCGTGGCGGGTAATATGTTTGGAGATATCGTATCTGATGGATTTGCCGGACTTATTGGAGGCTTGGGTTTTGCTTGCAGCGCACAAATGTCTGATGAAGGTATTGCTGTGTTCGAGCCAACTCATGGTTCTGCTCCTAAGTATGCTGATTATACAACTTCAATTGTAAATCCAATAGCCATGGTAGAATCTGCTTGTATGATGTTGGATTATCTGGATGAAAAGGAAATGTCAGTAAAAATTAGAAAGGCCGTGGCCGAAGTAATTGAAGATGGGAAAGTTCAAACCTACGATATGATGAAAATGACAGGCAGGGCAGATGTTGTGGATAATGGTGCTGCCTCTACTCAGCAAATGGCTGATGAAATTATTAGGAAATTGAAATCTAAATAATCAACATGCCTGATTATGAGAAAAATAGTTAAGGAATTGTGGCCAGAATTGGATTGGATTCAAGATGATGTGCTAAGAGAAAAATCAACAAAGGTGTGGGAGATTGCTCTGGAAAGAAGTGTCTTGTCTGCCGAAGATCTTCAACGAATTCCTTTTACATTATTGTGTGGCCCGAATCTTAAAGTGAGTTTTATGGATCACAAGCAATGCGTAGTGCATATCGCTAAAGCGAGTGGTGAAAAAATGAATTCTTTTTTTAAAGATGAACTAGCTGTTGATATGGATGTGGTAATTTCCGGAGCCATTCTTTGCGATGTTGGGAAGTTATTGGAATATGTTTTGGATGAGGATGGCAAGGCAGTTCAAGGGACTTATGGAAAATACATTCGACATCCATTTTCTGGTGTTTCACTGGCCGAGGAGTGTGGTATTCCTCCAGAAGTGTGCCACATTATTGCAACGCATGCAGGCGAAGGAGATATGGTAAAAAGAACTACCGAAGCATACATTGTTCATCATACTGATTTTATGACTTTTCTGCCTTTTAAAGATAGATTGAAAGTCTAATTATGACTGTATTAAAATCGTATGAATTAAGTCCGGTAAGCCAATTTTCCGGATTTATTTTTTTAGTATGGCTCCAACACTACTCACAAAATCGGGAATTTGATCTTTCGTAGCCCACTTTAGTTCGTGTTGAAATAAATCAGTCATTATTTGGCTAACATTAAAACCAAAAGCAACTAAATTATACCGCATTTTCTCAGGGATATGACATTCTTTTCCTGAAACGAGTCCACAGGTTTTACAAATTTCGCAACTATTTGCAGCAATCATTTTACCATCTGAAGGTTCTATTTGTCGCAGATAAGATTGTAGTTCTTCTTTAATAAAATTGTAAGCAGACAAGGCTTTGTCTTCAACTTTTTTTAATTGATTTGGAGATGTGTAGAACAAGTAAAGGGAAATTTTCGAATAATCTTTGGCATAATTTTCAAAGCTTGGACAGTTTGGTGGGCAGGTCCATTTTTGAGAATGATTTGGACAACCATTCATGCAATAAGCATTAAATTCTTTTGGGTTTAAGTAAGATAGAATATCAATTGTTTTAAGCTCAATGTGCTTGTAATGAATGGTTATTTGAGTGTTGTTAAGTTGTTTTTCAAGGGAGCCCGTTTGGTAATTATTCATATTCGAATTGTTTAAAGACTCGTAAATTTAGTTGTTTTGATCACTTTTTGGATATTCGTTCCTTAGGTTTAAGGACATAAATTAGAATTGCTTCACAATTTCTGTCTGCAAAGGATTGAAAAAGGAGTTTTCTGCTGATAGTATTTTTGTATCTTCGTATCTTAAACTCAATCCAAAACCTTATCTATGCTCTCATTTGATGCGATAATCGTATTAATCGTATTGGTTTTTATTCTAATTTCGTTCTATAAAGAATGGGTTGGACCTGCTTTTACTTTCTTAATTGGTGTTGTCGTATTGGGTATTTTCGGGATTTTGACTCCTTCTGAAATACTCGGCGGATTTGCTAATGATCAGGTCTTTGTCATCTTAATGCTCTTACTTATTGGTGATATTATTCGAGATCTAGGGATTGTAGAAACTCTTTTTGACAAGGTGTTTCAAAAAGCAACTACCTATCGGCAATTTATGGCACGAATGATATTCCTGGTAGCAGGTTTTTCTGCCTTTTTAAATAATACACCTCTTGTTGCTGTTATGATGCCTTATGTGCATAATTGGAGCAAGCGAAACAATATTTCCCCTTCGAAACTATTAATTCCATTATCATACGCAGCCATTTTAGGTGGATGTATAACTCTAATTGGTACATCAACAAACTTGATTGTAAATGGTATGGTTATCGATCAGAAGATTATACCCGCTATGGATTCTCTTGATATGTTTAGTTTTGCATATGTTGGAATTCCAATGATGTTTATTGGATCTATTTACCTTTTGATTGTAAGCAAAAAGTGGTTGCCGGAAAATGAGGATGTATTGGGTGAGTTTTCTGAAAATTCTCGCAAATACATCGTTGAAGCGCATGTTAAATCCAATTCCGATTTAATTGGAAAATCAATTGAAGAGGCTGATTTAAGAAATCTGACAGGACTTTATCTTTTTCAGATTAACCGAGGTGATGTGCGAATTGCAGCTGTTTCTCATGATTATAGATTGAAAGGAGGCGATCGTTTATTATTCGCAGGCGATACAGAAACTATCGCAGACCTGGTTCTTCCTAACTCTGGATTAATACTTCCTACAGTTGGAATGTTAACGCATAAAAAGCACATCGAGGTAGTTGAAATTGTAATTTCTCATAACTCAACCTTAATATCCAAAACTGTTAAAGAAGCCAACTTTAGAGGACATTTTGATGCGGCAGTAATCGCAATTCATCGGAATGGAGGCCGGGTAAGTGGTAAAATTGGAGAAGTAAAACTTCGTGCCGGTGATGTCCTATTACTTTTAGGAGGAGATGATTTTGTTGATCGTTCGCATCTGGTTCAGGATTTTTATTTTATATCAAAAGTTAAAGAATTCAGGAAGCAGGAAGCGTACAAAATTTGGTTGTTGCTTGGAGGAACAGTATTGGCAGTTGTCTTGTCTGCCTTGAAAATTGTGCCCTTATTCATGACTTTAATTGTGATGATTATCGTTATTTTAGCCTTGAAAATATCTAACCCTAAAGATATTGCAGCAAGGGTTGATTTTAATTTGGCTTTAATTATTTCTCTTGCTTTGGCGTTTGGAACTGCCATGATAAAATCAGGATTAGCTGAAATAATTGCTGATCTGTTAATTTCTGTTTTTATTCCATTGGGAAGAGTTGGAGTCTTGTTTGGAATTTATTTGATAACATCAGTACTTGCAGCTTATATCACTAATAAGGCCGCAGTTGCAATTGTTTTTCCTATTTCGCTCACAATAGCTTTAAATCTTCATTTAAATCCAGAACCATTTGTTTTGGTTGTAGCCTTTGCTGCTGCTGCAAATTTCATGACTCCAATTGGTTATCAAACTAACTTAATGGTTTACGGACCTGGTGGATATACCTTTAAGGATTTTTTCAAAATAGGCTTTCCGCTGACCATTATTTACATGCTGGTTACCGTATTGATATTGTCTTACATCTATTTTTATTAATTGATAATTCCACAATCCGATGTGATTGTAAAGCATAAATACTTATGAATTTTAGTAAAAGAAAAGAGCTTCTTTCTGCAGCCATTTCGGCTTCATTAAATGCTGGTAAAGAGATATTAGAAGTTTATAATTCTAAAGATTTTGAAATCCAGATAAAATCAGATAATAGCCCACTAACCATTGCCGATCAAAGAGCACATCAGGCAATTGTTTCGATATTGGACGAACTTGGGATACCTGTTTTAAGCGAAGAGGGAGAACATTTACCTTATAATATTCGGAAAAGTTGGGACTATTGCTGGATCGTTGATCCTTTGGATGGAACTAAGGAATTCATTAAGAAAAATGATGAATTTACAGTGAATATTGCTTTAATCGAAAAAGAAACAGCAATTGCAGGAGTTATTTATGTGCCTGTGTATAAGCAATTGTATTTTTCGGATAAGGAATTAGGGGCATTCAGGATGGATGATATTGAGGATTGGTCTGGGGATTTGGATCAATTAGTTGAACTGTCAGAAAAGTTACCACTTTCTCAAAATCGAAAGTCCATTCGGGTGGTTGGCTCTCGTTCCCACATGAATCAGGAAACCAAGGATTTTATCTTGAAGCTGCAAGAGGAGCACGATGAGGTTGAGTTAATTTCGAAAGGGAGTTCATTAAAACTGTGTATGATTGCTGAAGGAGAAGCAGAGGTTTACCCTCGATATGCTCCAACAATGGAATGGGATATTGCTGCAGGTCATGCAATTGTGTCAGCATCCGGGGGGAAGGTTTTACATCTTAACTCCAATAAAGAAATATCATATAATAAAGAAGATTTGTTGAATCCTTGGTTCATTTGTAAAAGAGGATAGAAAACAAACACGGAATATAAACAACAAACACATAGAATGAAAAAATCAATACTTGCCATATTGCTTTGTCTATCAATTGGCAGTTTAATAGCGCAAAATTGTAAAGTTCCATTAAGTCATACCGATTACGATAATTGGAAGAATCTTAAAAATCAACACATATCTTCCAACGGTGATTGGATTACTTATGAAGTAAATCCTCAAAAGGGTGATGGATTTCTTTACCTGTATCAGGTAAGCACAGGTAAATTGGATTCCGTTGCCAGAGGATATCAGGCATTGTTTTCACCAGAGAGTGAAATTTTAAGTTTCAATGTTAAAGCTCAGTTCGATACCATTCGAAAAGCGAAGGTGAAAAAGGTTGAAAAGAAGGATTTGCCAAAAGATTCATTGGGGATATGGAATTTGAAGGAGAATCGTATTTTGCGTTTTGCGGAATTGGAATCGTTCAAGATGCCGAAAGAAAAGGGCGACTGGATGGCTTTTTTATTGAAAATGCCTAAGGAGGAAAAGGATTCTTTGGTTAGCGATTCCATTGAAAAACCAGAAAAGAAAACCAAAGGAAAAAAGGACAAAGATAAAATAGAAAAAGGAGAGCTTGTGATCTTAAATTTCCTGTCGGGAAAAGAGTATCGACACAAAGATGTTTCTGATTATGCCTTATCTGAAAATGGAAATGCAGTTGCTTTTGTTCAGGTAGAGGGAGACAGTATACAAACATCGAAAGTGAATTGGTTCACTGCTAAAGAAGAACAAGTTAAAATAGTGTTTGAGAAAGTGGGAGTGGCTAAGAAAACATCAATAGCACCAAACGGAGATCAGCTTTCTTTTCTCTTTTCTGCGGATACTCTCAAGAATAAAACTTTCGCGCTTTATTATCAAAATGCAAAATTAGCTCAGCCAAAAGTATTGGTGGATACGCTATGTAAGGATATTCAGAAGGCTTGGACTGTAAGTGAGAATGGGGAAATGTATTTTTCAAAAAATGGAGATAAATTGTTTTTTGGAGTAGCCCCAAGACCCGTTAATGAACCAAAAGATACATTGCTTGATGAGGAAAAATATCATGTTGATGTATGGAACTGGAAAGATCCTTTGTTGCAAGCTCAACAGAAAGTACAAGCTGAAAAAGAGAAGAAAAGAACTTGGTTAGCCGTATATCATCCGTTCGAAAATAAAGTTTTGCAATTGGGAAATGAAAATTTACCTGATGTGAAATTGTACGATAAAGGAAATTCAAAGCTCGCCCTTGGATCTTCGTCATTGCCTTATCAGCAATTAGCTTCTTGGGACGATTCGTATTCGGATTACTACGTGATAGATACTAAATCGGGAAAGAAAGACCTGGTATTGAAGAAGAAAAATTCACGCGTGAATATTTCCCCTGCTCAGAAGTACTTGATCTGGTTCGAAACTCAAGATAGTATTTGGTATTCGTATCAAATCGAGAATCGTAAAACTGTTGCATTAACAAAAAAGATTAAGGCTAATTTTTACGATGAAATTCATGATACTCCGAGTGATCCAAGTCCATATGGAATTGTGGGATGGACAAAAGGAGATGAAGAAGTAATTATTAGTGATCGATATGATTTTTGGAAGTTGGATCCGGCAGGAGTGAAAGCTTCGGAAAATATTACCAATAGCTTTGGGCGTAAAAATAAAATTCGCTTTGATTACGTGAAATTGGATGAAGAGGAACTATTTATTGATTTGAAAAAGTCGGTTCTTTTGAGCGCGTTTCATGAGTTCACCAAGAAATCAGGTTTTTATCGTTTACAAGAAGATGAAGAACCTGAAAAATTGATTTTTGAGGATGTAAGTTTCAATAGTCCAGTTAAAGCAAAGGCCGCAAATCGATTAATTTGGACACAATCTACCTTTAAAGATTATCCAAACTTGTGGACTAGCAACATGAGGTTTACGGATCAAAAACAAATATCGGATGCGAATCCTCAGCAGAAAAATTACCTGTGGGGAGATGTGGAATTGGTTAGATGGACTTCGGGTGATGGTGAAGAATTGCAAGGTTTGTTGTACAAGCCGGAGAATTTCGATCCAAATAAAAAATATCCAATGTTGGTTTACTTTTATGAGAGAAGTTCTGATGCATTGCATCGTCACCATGTGCCACAGCCAAACTGGTCAATTATTAATCCAAGTTATTGTGTGAGCAATGATTACTTGATTTTCATGCCCGATATTACCTACCATAAAGTCGGTTATCCTGGCGAAAGTGCGTACAGCTCGATTGTAACAGGAACTCTGAGTCTGATGGATCGTTATTCCTTTATCGATAAGGAAAATA
>JAQBBZ010000334.1:0-2630 GCA_032125735.1 Labilibaculum sp. | reverse complement strand
AACTGAATGCTATAGCTGGAAAGAAATTAATGGAAACCTTTGGAGGTGAATTAACTTTTTTTGGTATTGGTGGTGCTAAATTGAATTCGCAAGTTGAGCTCTTTTTACGCGAAGCAAAATTCCCATATGCCATTGGTTATGGCTTGACCGAAACAGCACCATTAATTGCAGGTATTGGTCCGGCACTTACAAAATTTCAATCGACAGGCCCTGCTTTAGCCGGAGTTCAACTAAAAATTCATAATCCTGATCCTATTACTCAAATTGGTGAAGTTTGGGCAAAAGGGGATAATGTGATGATGGGTTACTATAAAGAACCTGAGAAAACCAAAGAGGTGATTACTGAGGACGGTTGGTTTAAAACTGGAGATCTCGCAAAAATGGATAAGGACAATTACTTATACATTGAGGGGCGATTAAAAAATATGATCGTTGGGGCAAGTGGAGAAAACATTTATCCAGAAGAAATTGAATCGGTAATCAATAACTTTAAGCATGTATTAGAGTCTGTAGTTATTGAACAAAAAGGCAAATTAGTTGCCATGGTTCATTTCAATTACGAGGAGCTGGAACAGCAATATAAATACCTTAAAAAAGAGGTGGGGAATTGTGTAGATCAAACAGTTGATGAGTTGATTCAGGAATTACAGGTATATGTGAATTCCCGGGTAAACAAATTTTCACAGGTTCAGTTAATAGTTGCTCAAATTGATCCGTTTCAAAAAACCGCAACACATAAAATAAAACGATTTTTATACAATTAGGAATATTTAAGGCTGTCAAAAATGAATTGTACCCCAAATGTTAGACACAACATTTGGGGTGTTTTTTTTATGTTCCGGATAAATTTGGTGTTATATGTTTTTCGACAGATATGAAACTTAATTTAGTCTTGTATCTGTCAGATTATCAAGGTTGAAATAAATTTATTTTGTTTGAAACGGAATAGCGATAAAATGAATGCTTAGAATCTTAATTTAATAATGATACATTTGCTGTGCGATTTGGCAATATCCTATCACTTGATTTGATATTAAAGAGGGAATCCGGTTTGAGTCCGGAACTGTACCCGCAGCTGTAATCTCTACACCAAACTCTGTTGCATGATGTCACTGTATCTTATGGAAGATATGGGAAGGCGCAACACGAGGGAGAAAGTCAGAAGACCTGCCTAAAAGCAAATTTGTTTAATCGATACTTTCGGGGCTAAAAGTAAGATTATGAAGAGAAAGAATATATCTATGCCAAAAAGGCATATTATGCTTGGTTCGTTAATTCGGAACCAATTTATCAAATTTAAATCGGTTATAGATGAAACTCTGTTCATCTCGTTTATTGATAAAACGAACTGGTTAACTCCAAAACTTTATGAAAGAGCGAAGGCTGAAAAATGCGATTCGCAAAAGTTTAATTTTTGGAATCTAAGATTACTCCCAATTCATACAATTTAATAATTCAGCTTGTTGTTTTCAACAAGATGGGATTGTTGTACTCATAACTTAAAGGCAAACTACAGTTTGTATACTTTAAAATCAAGATGAAATGAACCATGAAAGAGGTAAAGTGAGCATTGTTGGTGCTGGTCCTGGCGATCCTGAATTAATTACACTTAAGGCTATTAGGGCGATTGAAAATGCAGAAGTGGTACTATATGATTATTTGGTAAATAAAGAATTGCTGAAATATTGCAAGCCTGATTGTCAGATTGTTTACGTTGGAAAAAAGAATAAGCAGCATACCTATCCGCAGGAAGAGATCAATAAGATGCTGATTGAGTTTGGATTAGCAGGAAAGAAGATTGTACGGCTGAAAGGTGGAGATCCATTTGTATTTGGTCGTGGTGCGGAAGAGATATTGGGTTTGAAAGAACATGACATTGAGTTTGAAGTGATTCCGGGCATTACGGCTGGGGTTGCGGTTCCAGGAGCTGCTGGAATTCCTGTCACATTAAGAAATGTGGCTTCTTCAGTAGCTTTTTTCACCGGACATCAGTGTGATAATCACAAAACAGAAATTAAGTGGGATAAGATTTCTACGGGCATTGATACGCTTGTTTTTTACATGGGGGTTACTCAGACTCCACGAATTGTGCGTAATCTGATAGCAAATGGCAGGAAACCGGAGACGCCTGTTGCTATAATTCGTTGGGGAACTCTGCCGGAACAGGAAGTGCTGAAAGGAGTTCTAGGAAATATTGTAGGAAAGATGGAGGAACATGATTTTAAACCACCCGCAATCTTTATTGTTGGGGAAGTAGTCGCTTATTCAGAGCAATTATCACCGTTGATCAATCAAATGGCCGAAACAGAAATTTGATAGCTATGAACAGAAAAGGAATTTTAATTTGTGGGCATGGAACCCGAAAAGATAGAGGTTCAAAAGCTTTTCAAGAGTTTGCAGAGCGATTTGCAGCTCAAACTATAGATTATGAGCTTGAATATGGTTTTTTGGAGCTGTCTGAACCGAATTTCGAGACTGCAGTGAAGCGATTGGTTGAAAAAGGTGTGACAGAAATTATTGCTGTTCCTGTTTTTCTTTTTACCGGAGTGCATATGCAAAGAGATATTCCTTATGCTCTAAGCAGCTTTCAGGAAAAATATAAGGTGAAAATTCAGTTGGCCAATTACATC
>JAQBBZ010000333.1:0-2687 GCA_032125735.1 Labilibaculum sp. | reverse complement strand
TAAAAGATATGTCCAAATTCCATCTTTAATACCTTTATTAAACTTTCCCATATGGGATATTCTACCGGTCGGATAATAATAAATAGCAGCACCATTCAAAGTATCATTTTGAAATTTAGCGCTTAAACTCGGCTCTCCATTCTCAAAAAACTCAGTGTAAACACCATTTGCAATATTATTTACTGCAAAAAATTCTTTTTCCTTTTTTCCATTTTCGAGCCACAATGTTATCATCCCTTTTTGAACTCCGTCTACATATTCAGACTCTTTTTTAGTGGTTCCTGAAGGATAATAATCGCGACTTGAACCATTCTCAACGGCATATTCATTAAAGCCTACTTCGTAAAGCCTGGTCCAATCAATAGCAGCCTGTAGGCCTTTATAATGATACTCGGACAGAAGCACTTTATCGATAGTAAAGTCCTTTACCAAATATTGACCAACTGTAATTGTATTTATTGTAGAAAAAAACTGCGCGTTCTCTTTCTCAACAACCAGCCAATCCTGATTAAAATACACTGTATCCTGCGCTATACTTGTAAGCGGAAGAAGTACAATAAAAACGAAAAAATAACGAGCTAAGTTCATAGAAATTCTAATTTGAAATAATTATGTACAAAATAGCTAACTTTTTCCAAATTATGCGAAGAATTTACCGACAATTTCTCTTTCTGCTTCGCTCATGAAACTTCAAATGAGCCAATCCATTCAGCATTCCTTCATCGCTGTAATAATTCCAGTAGGCATCAAAACCATGCTCTACTCCATGCAATATTTCAAAAGAATGCTCAATTGAATTTTCTTTTAAAAACTGATGCATTTCAAAACTCGCTCGGCGATTCTTAGTCTGGACAAAACTATCTTCAGTCCCAATTTCAAGTCGAAGCGGAGTAGCTTCTCTTTTTAAAAGCTCTAAATTATTTCGCCCAAGAAAAAAATTATCCTCCAGAGTATAATCACTTACATAACCCATACCAACAACCGACGAGAATAGTCCGGGATATTTTAAATAGTAATGAATCGCGCCAGCTGCTCCCCGCGAATGACCTTCAATTGAAATCTCTTTCCCATGCCTTCCCGCGTTAAAGGAATTCTGACAAAATTGTAGGAACTCACCTCTTGGCTTATTCACCAATAGATTTTCGTTCTCTTCTGTAAACCACTGTACATTATCCCGATCATTATCACCACGAATTCCAGCAATCACAACCGGCTCAAGATCATCATTTGTAATCCATTCATTCAATTGTTCTGCCTGAACATATTTATTAAATGTGCCTTCGTCGCCACCTTGTCCGTGTAAAAACAGAACCAGTGGATAGGTTTCATTCGGATTCCAATTGGGAGGTAAGTAAACAAAATACGGAACCCATGATCTTGCTCCTGTTTCAAATATCGATACATTAATCTTTCCTGCACAATCCTTAAAATCTGTAAGTTCTATAATATCATCAAACACCCGCATTTCTTTCCTATTCGTTAATTAGTGATTTTCCCGAAACAGTTTAAATATTAAAATACAAAACACTTCCAGCCAATCTAAATTTGTTCACTTCTACAAAACTAAAAATTATCATTCAAATAAAAACTTTATGAGGCTTTAACCTTTGCTTGTAATCAAATATCCCTGAAACACTGAATAGTTAAAGAATCTATTGCAATTGATATTAATTCTATCGATGTGGTTATAAATATTATTGATTAATATAATTTGTGCCTTAATCAAATCAATTCTACATTTGCAACTGTTACAATAAACAGGATTAAAAAATAATTTAAAAACGAAATAACATGCAAACTTTAATTGGTAAAAAAGCACCTTCATTCTCTGCTGGCGCCGTGATAAATGGAAATCAAATTGTTGAAGAATTTTCATTGGATCAATACATTGGAAAAAAAGAAGTAGTATTCTTCTTCTACCCTCTTGATTTCACTTTTGTTTGTCCTACAGAATTAATAGCTTTTCAGGAAAAACTTTCGGAATTCGAGGCTAGAAATGTAGCTGTTGTTGGATGTTCTGTTGATTCGCAGTATTCTCACTTTGCGTGGTTAAATACAGATAAAAATAAGGGTGGAATTAAAGGTGTTACCTATCCTTTGGTGGCCGATTTGTCGAAAACAATTTCTGAAAACTATGGTGTTTTAGCATCAGAGTACGATTACAACGAAGAAGGAAATGCAGTATCTACCGGTGCCCCTGTTGCTTACCGTGGCTTATTCCTAATCGATAAAAGAGGAACTGTTCGTCACTCTGTAATTAACGATTTACCATTGGGCAGAAGTGTTGATGAAGCAATTCGTATGGTAGATGCACTACAGCATTTCGAAGAAAATGGCGAAGTTTGTCCTGCAAACTGGAACAAAGGAAAAGAAGCTATGCAAGCTACAGCTGCAGGTGTGGCCGATTACCTAAGCAAAAACTAATATCAAAAACGAAACAATCCTCTCATCCTGAACTTATTCGGGAATAAAATCAAAAAAAAACATGAAAATTAACAAGTACCAAGACATTAACACCATTGATGGTGAAGCTAAGAAAGATTATATCGACAGACATTCGGCATTCGTTTACTGTGATGACTCAGCTAAAAAAGGTGAGAAATTCAAAGTAAAGGTGAAAATTGGTGATGCCTATTCTCATCCGGATGATTTAGATCATTATGTAGCTTGGCTTCAACTTTGGGATG
>JAQBBZ010000332.1:0-8955 GCA_032125735.1 Labilibaculum sp. | reverse complement strand
CATTGAAGGTGAGGTTGTTAGTGCTGTCCTTAAGCAGCCAGAGCCTCATAAACCTACCGCTCAGGTAACGCAAACGCTTAGAGATACTGGTCAAACCTATCATTCAAAAATGGAAAAGAGCAATGGTGTAACTGTTTCTCCAAAATCCAATTTCGGATCTTCTGTATCTATTAAGCAAGGTTTAAATGGTTGTATTCAACGCCCTACTAACACAATAAAAGCCGTTAGCACTGCCGAAGTTGTCGTTGCCGGAAATGAACCAATCACACAAGAAAAAGTTGAGGCAAAGTTAAAAGAATATATAGTTGCCAAAGGAAAGAGTGATCGGATTAGATTAGCAATAACGGTTAATAAGCCAAAGATCGTAGGATCCAATTGTGTAGTTTTGATGGTTAGTAATCCTTTACAGGAGGATGATGTTATTGCTGTGAAAAATGAGATTAGAAATTACTTGAAAAAAGAATTAAACAATTCTGAAATTCAAATTGAAACCGAAATCATCCAAATAACTACAGCCAAAAGAATGTACACAGATAATGATCGATTTCTTTATTTGTGTGAGAAAAATCCTGCGTTAGGACTGTTAAAACAAAAATTCTCCTTGGATTTTGAATAAAAATTCAAAATATGATATACAGCATATAATTTACTGATCTAAATAAGGCTTCTGTTTTTGCAAAGGAGCCTTATTTCTAGGCCGTTGTGATTAGAGAAAAAATTCAGTAAAAAAGAAGTTCTTTTAAATCGGAAAATAAAAAAAATACATAAGTTTACTTCGGATTTGAATTGTAATCAATTCAAGTTTATACTTATTAAACACGAACTTTTTATTAATTATTAAATCATTCAAAACAACAACTAACATGGCACAGAAGTCAAAAATAATTTACACTAAAATTGATGAAGCTCCAGCCTTGGCAACCTATTCACTATTGCCAATTATCAAGGCCTTTACTAAAACTTTAGGCGTTGAGATCGAAACCAAGGATATTTCTCTTGCAGGAAGAATTATTGCGAACTTCCCTGAGAATTTAACTGAAGAACAGAGGATTCCTGACTATTTGGCTGAATTAGGTGCCCTTTCATTAACTCCGGAAGCAAACATCATTAAATTGCCAAATATCAGTGCTTCAATTCCGCAATTGCAGGAAGCTATTGCTGAGTTACAGGCAAAAGGGTATAAGATCCCAACTTATCCAGAAGTAGCTAAAACAGATGAAGATAAAGCGCTTCAAACAAGATTTGCAAAGGTTTTGGGTAGTGCTGTAAATCCTGTACTTCGTGAGGGGAATTCTGATCGTAGAGCAGCAGGTTCAGTAAAACAATATGCTAAAAATAACCCACACAGAATGGGTAAATGGTCAGCTGATTCAAAATCTCACGTAGCACACATGACAGATGGCGATTTCTACGGTTCTGAGAAATCTGTGACTATTGCAAATGATACCAATGTACGAATTGAGTATGTTGATAATGCAGGGAATATATCTGTATTAAAAGAAAAACAAGAGCTATTAGCTGGCGAAGTTATTGATTCATCAGTAATGAATGTGAAAGCTTTACGAGCTTTTTACGCGAAAGAAATTGCAGCTGCAAAAGAAGAAGGATTACTATGGTCGCTGCACCTTAAAGCTACCATGATGAAGATTTCTGATCCTGTAATGTTCAAGCATGCTGTAGAGGTTTTCTATAAGGAAGCTATCGCTAAGCACGCTGACACAATTAAGGAATTAGGAGTCAACTTCAATAATGGTTTAGGTGATCTTTACAATAAAATTCAAAATCTTTCTGAGGCTAAGAGATCTGAAATCGAAGCTGATATCATGGAAGTATATAAATCTCGTCCGGATATTGCGATGGTTGATTCAGATAAAGGAATTACCAATTTGCACGTTCCAAACAATGTGATTATCGATGCTTCGATGCCAGTTGTAGTTCGTGATGGCGGTAAAATGTGGAACCTTGCAGGAAAACTTCAGGATACAAAAGCATTAATTCCAGACAGATGCTATGCTACTATTTATCAGGTTTGTTTTGATGACTGCAGAAAAAATGGAGCTTATGATATAGCTACTATTGGATCGGTATCAAACGTTGGTTTGATGGCACAAAAAGCTGAAGAGTATGGTTCCCATGACAAAACTTTTATCGCTCAGGGAGATGGTGTTATTCGCGTTACTGAATTCAACGGTACCGCTGTAATGGTGCAGAAAGTTGAAGAAGGCGACATCTTCAGAATGTGTCAGGTGAAAGATGCTCCAATTAAAGATTGGGTTAAATTAGCTGTAAGCAGAGCCAAAGCAACTAACACTCCAGCCATTTTCTGGTTAGATGAGAATCGTGCACACGATACTCAGTTAATCACTAAAGTAAACACATACTTGGCTGATCACGATACTGCCGGTTTGGATATTCGTATTTTGAATCCTGATAAGGCTATTGCATTCTCTTTAGAAAGAATTCGCAAGGGTGAAGACACAATTTCAGTAACTGGTAACGTATTACGTGACTACCTAACTGACCTTTTCCCAATTATTGAATTGGGTAGCTCGTCTAAAATGCTTTCTATTGTTCCATTGATGAATGGAGGAGGATTATTCGAAACGGGTGCAGGAGGATCAGCTCCTAAGCACGTTCAGCAATTCCTTCAAGAAGGTCACTTACGTTGGGATTCTCTGGGTGAGTATCTTGCTTTAGGTGTTTCATTAGAGCACTTGGCTAACACATTCAACAACGAGAAAGCTCAAATGTTTGCTGATACTTTAGATGCTGGTGTAACTAAATTCTTAGCAGAAGGTAAATCTCCATCACGTAACGTGAATGAATTGGATAACCGTGGTTCTAACTTTTATCTAGCAATGTATTGGGCCGAAGCACTTGCAGCTCAAGACAAGAATGCTGAATTGAAAGAGACATTCGCTAGGGTTGCTGCTGATATGCAAGCAAACGAAGCTAAGATTGTAACTGAATTGAATGATGCACAAGGCAAACCAATAAACATTGGCGGATACTTTTTGCCAAATGAAGAGTTGGCTAATAAAGCTATGCGTCCTAGTGCTACATTAAATGCGATAATTGACGCTATTTAAATAACACATAGATCCTTTCAAAAGGATAATATATAAGGTCTTCCAACTTCTGGGAGACCTTATTTTGTTTATCTAACCGTAGTATTTAGTTTGATTTTAAATTAGGTTGAAAGCTCCGGTTTGCAGTGCTTAGATTGGCATATTTCTCTTACATTTGAGATAGAATTTGAACATACTTAAAAATATTATACATTATGGCTATCAGTAAAAAAGTAGAGGAAATCTTGAACAAGCAAATCAATGCTGAATTTTGGTCTGCTTATTTCTATTTATCAATGTCGAACTATTGTAATGCGAATGGAATGCCTGGTGTTGCAAATTGGATGAAAGTACAGTTTCAGGAAGAAACTTCTCATGCAATGAAAATATTGGATTACGTAAATGAACGAGCAGGAAGAGTTGTTTTGAAACCAATTACTGAAGTTCCTTCAGATTGGAATGGTGTTGTGCATATTTTCGAAGAAACATTAAAGCATGAAGAAATCGTTACTGGTTTAATTAATGGCTGTGTTAATGTTGCTATTGAAGAGAAAGATCATGCTTCTATAAATTTTTTACAGTGGTTTGTTAATGAGCAGGTAGAAGAAGAAGCTGGAGTTAACGAAATTCTTGATCAATTGAGAATGTTTGAAGGAAAAGGCCATGGTTTGTATATGATGGACAAAGAATTCAAAGCCCGGGTTTTTGTTGATGCAACTCAAGCATAGTCAAAAAATAAAATATTATCAAAAGCCTCACATTAGTGAGGCTTTTTTTTATGATGTAGAACTGTTAAGTCAATAAAAATATTTACTTTTGGGTTCGATGGATATGAATAGGTATTTAATAGTAGTATTTTGTGTGCTCACAGGTTGTGCTGCAGCAATTCCTGTGGCCAGTGGTCAGGAGATGTCTGTTGATCATCATCTGTTTGCCGAATGGTACGCCGATCATATTCAAAATCTTGATGAATCCTATTCATCAACAATATTAGCTCACGTAGAGCAGGATCAATTGATTGGGAAATACATTCAAAATGTAGAAACCTTTTCATTACTTGAGAATTTACCTAAATTCCCAGTAGTAGATCAAGTTATTCCCTTGGAAAGCATTCCAATATCACAAACATTGCAATGTTTTTTTATTTTACAAGAAGTTGTTCTTAGTACAATTCCTGAGGGGGATTTCCACATAAGAGCCCCGGTTTTAGCTTAACTTTCCTTTCCTGTTTTTCGACAGGGAATTTCACTTGTTATATTTTATTAGTTTTCAGCTTTATCGTTGAAAACATTTTACACATCGAAATCAACAAATCAAAATGAGTTTTATAAATAACACATTAGGTAAACTGTTTGGTAATAAGTCAGATAGAGATCTTAAAGAATTGAGTCCTTATTTAGGGCAGATTAAAGCAGAATACGAGAGAATTACAGTTTTAAGTACTGACGATCTTCGTGGAGAAACAGCTAAGTTGAAGCAACGTATTCAGGATTTCATTCAAGCAGAAAAAGATGAAATAGAAAGTCTTAAAGAAAAGATTGAGGCAGGAGGATTATCCATCAATGAACGAGAAGAAATCTACGATCATATTGACGGAATTGAAAAGAAAATTGATGACAAAATAGAAGAAGTATTAAATGAGATTCTTCCTACTGCTTTTGCCATTGTAAAAGATACGGCTCGTAGATTTACCGAAAATGCAGAGTTGGAAGTAACAGCATCTAAATTTGATAGAGATTTAGCTCCCTATTACGACAATATACAGATAGATGGCGATACTGCTGTTTATTTTAATTCATGGACTGCGGGTGGAACTGAGATTACTTGGAACATGATTCATTACGATGTTCAGTTGATTGGTGGTACTGTTCTTCATCAAGGTAAAATTGCAGAGATGGCAACAGGTGAGGGTAAAACTCTTGTAGCTACCTTACCTGTATTTTTGAATGCATTAACTGGTAGAGGTGTTCACTTAATTACCGTGAATGATTACTTGGCAAAACGTGACTCGGAATGGATGGGACCATTGTATCAATTTCACGGATTGTCAGTGGATTGTATTGACAAACACTCTCCAAATTCAGATGCGCGTAGAAAAGCCTATGCTTCTGATATTACTTTTGGAACAAATAATGAGTTTGGTTTTGATTACTTGCGTGATAATATGGCGACAAATCCTAAGGATTTGGTTCAACGCCGCCACAACTATTCTATTGTCGATGAAGTTGACTCGGTTTTAGTTGATGATGCACGTACTCCGTTGATTATTTCCGGTCCAATTCCAAGAGGTGAGCATCAACAGTTTGATGATTTGAAACCTAAGGTTCAAAAATTGGTGAAAGCTCAGAATGATTTGGTAATGAAGATTTTTACCGATTCTAAAAAATTATTGAACAGCGAAGATAAAAAGGATTTGGAGGAAGGAGCAAGACTATTGCTTAGAACTTATAAAGGTCTGCCTAAAATGAAGCCACTTATTAAATTCTTAAGTGAGCATGGTAATAAGGCCAATCTTTTGAAAACGGAAAATTTCTACATGCAAGAGAATAACAAAAATATGCACATCATTACTGATGAGTTGTTTTTTGTTATTGATGAACAGCATAATTCTATTGAACTTACTGATAAAGGAATTGACCTTATTAGTGCTGATGTTGAAGATTCAGGTTTCTTTGTGTTACCAGATATCGGATCAGAAGTAGCAGTGATTGAAAAATCAAATCTTTCGGATGAAGAAAAATTAGCTAAGAAAGATGAAATGATTCAGGCTTACTCGGTAAGATCAGAAAGAGTGCATACAATTAACCAACTATTAAAAGCTTATACTCTTTTCGAAAAAGATGTAGAGTACGTTATGATGGATGGTAAGGTGAAGATTGTTGATGAGCAAACAGGGCGTATCATGGAAGGTCGTCGTTACTCAGATGGTTTACACCAGGCGATAGAAGCTAAAGAAAATGTTAAAGTGGAGGCTGCAACTCAAACATTTGCTACCATTACACTTCAGAATTACTTTAGAATGTATAGCAAGCTTTCAGGTATGACTGGTACGGCAGAAACGGAAGCAGGAGAACTTTGGGATATCTATAAATTAGAGGTGGTTGTGATTCCAACTAACCGTCCAATTTGTCGTGATGACCGGGAAGATTTAGTTTACAAGACAAAACGTGAAAAATATAGTGCTGTAATTGACGAAATTGTAGATCTCGTTGAAGCTGGTCGTCCGGTTTTAGTGGGTACAACTTCTGTTGAAATTTCCGAATTGTTAGGTCGTATGCTTAAGATTAAAGGAATTAAGCACAATGTACTGAATGCAAAATTACATCAGCGTGAAGCGGATATTGTTGCAGAGGCTGGACAATCAGGAACAGTAACCATTGCAACCAATATGGCTGGTCGTGGTACGGATATTAAGCTTACCGAGGCAGTGAAGGCTGCAGGTGGTTTGGCTATTATTGGTACAGAACGTCATGATTCTCGTCGTGTTGACCGTCAGTTACGTGGTCGTGCCGGTCGTCAGGGTGATGTTGGAACTTCTCAATTCTTTGTGTCTTTGGAAGATGATTTGATGCGTTTGTTTAGCTCAGATCGTATTGTGAAGTTGATGGATAGAATGGGACTGAAAGATGGAGAGGTAATTCAGCATAGCATGATTACTAAATCGATAGAGCGTGCTCAGAAAAAAGTGGAAGAAAATAACTTCGGTATTCGTAAGAGATTATTGGAGTATGATGATGTAATGAACTCGCAACGTGAGGTTATCTATAAGCGTCGACGCCATGCATTATTTGGTGAGCGTATTCAGGTTGATATTGCCAATATGATGTTTGATTTGTCTGAATTGATTGCAAATGAGTATCATGGTGGTGATTTTGAGGAATTCAAAATGGAATTAATCCGTACTTTCGCAGCAGAACCTCCAGTAAGCCAAGAGGAATTCATGAAGGAGAAGCCGGAAGTAATTGCTGATAAAATTTACGCAGTAGTTTTGGAGAATTATAAGCGAAAAGTAGAAGCAATTAGTAGACAAGCTTTTCCTGTAATTAAAAATGTATACGAATCGAAAGCGGAAATATATGAGAATATTGTAGTTCCATTTACCGACGGCTCTAAAATGTTCCAGGTAGTAACCAACTTAAAGAAGGCCTACGATAGCAAGGCTGAAGATTTGGTTCGTTCTTTTGAAAAGGCTTCTATATTGTCGACTATCGATGATTTGTGGAAAGAGCACTTACGTGAGATGGATGACTTAAAACAATCAGTTCAGAATGCATCTTACGAGCAAAAAGATCCATTATTGATTTACAAATTCGAATCCTTCAATTTGTTTAAAATAATGATTGAGACTGCAAATAAGAATGTTGTTAGTAGTTTAATGAAAGGTCATATTCCATTGTCAGATCCTGAAAATGTTCGTAAGGCAGAAGATCGTAAAAGAACAGATTTAAGTAATTTGAAAACCACGAAAGAAGAAGTAGGAGGACGCAGAGAAAAATCGGAACCTCAAAAATTAGAACCGATACGCGTAGCTCAAAAAGTGGGTAGAAATGAGTCTTGTCCTTGTGGTAGTGGTAAAAAATTCAAACAATGTCATGGAAAAGGAATTCCGGCTTAATTTCCATAATTAAAAAAATCATACTAAATTCACATGGATTGTTTCGCAAGTCGAAACAATCCATTTAGTTTTTCTTACCAAACTTAAAAAAACACATATGTTGCTTTCAATTCTTTGGGATATCGACCCGGAAATATTTAAAATCGGTCCAATAGCAGTTCGTTGGTACGGATTACTTTTCGCATTAGGTTTTTTGCTGGGATATTATCTGGTAGAAAAAATGTTTAAGAAAGATGGTATTAAATTGGAATGGCTTGATAAGTTGTTTCTCTACACCATGATTGCAACTGTTGTAGGAGCCCGTTTGGGTCACGTGTTCTTTTATGGATGGGAATTCTATTCTCAGCATCCAGCCGAAATTATTAAAATTTGGCGTGGAGGATTGGCTTCTCATGGTGCTACTATAGGAATTCTAGTGGCTTTGTGGTTTTATTCAAAGAAAGTAAGCAAAAAATCAATGCTTTGGATATTGGATTACGTTGTAATTCCAGTTGCTTTGGCGGGATGTTTTATTCGTTTGGGTAATTTGATGAATTCTGAAATTATTGGAACTCAAACTCATTCTGAATGGGGGTTTCAATTCATCAGAGCATCTATTTATGAGCCAAAATTGCCACGACATCCAGCTCAATTGTACGAAGCAATTTGTTATTTAATTTCATTTCTTGTTCTGTCGTTTATGTATTGGAAAACCAATGCAAAACAATACAGCGGAAGACTGTTTGGAGCATTCTTCGTAATGATTTTCACAGCCCGTTTCTTTATAGAGTTTATCAAAGAAAATCAAGAAGCTTTTGAAGAAAATATGTTGTTGAATATGGGACAGTTATTAAGTATCCCTTTCGTTTTGGTCGGATTGTTCTTTTTGATCCGGTCTTTTAGAATTAAATCTGCAGCATAATAAAATAAAGTATTGAAAAAGCCGAATCACTTCTGATTCGGCTTTTTTTTATCTTTTAATTAAGGTTAACTGCACTTAAGCCTCATTTAGTATTTCCAAATCAATTCCCATTTTCTTCATTAAAATAGGAGCGTTAAAGGTCTTACAGAATCCATTTTGTACTTTATAATCGAAATAAAGTTGATCTCCATCAATTTTTATATCGAAAAAGCGGTTCTCAACCTGTCCTGGTAATTCTTCTTCCAGTATCGATAATTCCAAATCATGTGTTGCCACCATCGCAACGGCATTGTGTTTCACCAATTGCTTAATTAGTGCGCGCGATCCGGTATGCTTGTCTTTCGAATTGGTTCCTCTCAAAATTTCATCCA
>JAQBBZ010000331.1:0-2570 GCA_032125735.1 Labilibaculum sp. | reverse complement strand
TAAAATGAACCAGTTAAAGAGAATCCCGAATTAGGTCTGCAAATTCGGAAATTCTCAGATAAATCTAAACAATAAACCTGACAAAAGCTTCGATTGCCTCGTATTCTGCCAAGCCCAACTTGTTAAATAAATCGGCTGTAGCCCTATTTCTTTCTTCTGATCTTTGCCAGAATAATCTCGAATCATTCCCCAAAAATGGAGCACTCTCCATTTGCGATTGATGACGCAATATTGCATTTCGTTTGTGCTGCAACTCCTCAGGACTAACCGGCACCGCCATTTGAATTTCATCCAAATCCCATTCCTGCCACGCTCCACGATACAACCACACATAGCAATCCTTCATCCACTCCTCATCCTTCACTATTTTTAATGCCTGATAAATCCCTTCCCAACATACGCGATGCGTTCCATGAGGATCGGACCAGTCACCTGCAGCAAATATCTGATGTGGTTGTATTTTCCGAAGTAAATTCACCAGAATCCTAATGTCTTCTTTTCCCAGCGGGTTTTTCTTAACCGTACCCGTTTCATAAAAAGGAAGATCCAAAAAATGAAGGTTCTTAGATCGAACGCCAACAAATCGACAAGCGGCTTTTGCCTCTCCTCTTCTGATTAAGGCTTTCATATTGCGTACTTCGGCAGTATCAATTCCTCCTGGTTTTTTATTTTCCAAAAGAAACTTTTGAATATCTTCGATTACGCACTGAAGATTTCCCTCATTGGTATCATGGGTTCTTGAAAAACTTTTTACAAAAGAAAGATATCTCACCGCCTCATCATCAGCAACCGCAATATTTCCTGACGTTTGATATCCGACATGAACTTCATGATTCTGATCCACCAATCGTTTCAAAGTTCCCCCCATCGAAATCACATCATCATCGGGGTGAGGACTAAAAACCAATACTCTTTTAATGGCGGGCTCTGCTCTTTCAGGACGATGAGAATCGTCGGCATTAGGTTTCCCGCCCGGCCAGCCGGTAATGGTATGTTGTAAATCGTTAAACACCTTAATGTTCACCTCGTAAGCAGAACCATACAAAGCAAGCAATTCGCTTAAGCCATTGTCATTATAGTCGCGGTTGGTCAGCTTCAAAATTGGTTTTTGCAATTTATTACACAACCAAACAGCCGCTTTTCGAATCCAATAACGATCCCACTCAACACTGCCAACTAACCAAGGCTTCTTCACTCTGGACAATTGGCTTGCAGCCGGCACATCCAGAATAAACTTCACATCGGCATGTCGTTGTAAGTAACTTGCTGGTACCGCATCGCATTGACTTTCTTCCAATGCCTTTTTAACAATCGCCGCTTTACCTTCGCCCCAAGCCATTAAAATTACCCGCTTGGCTTTAAATATGGTTCCAACACCCATTGTTATGGCTGCCTTAGGTACATTATCTAATCCATTAAAATCTTTTGCTGCATCGCGTCTGGTCAATGAATCGAGCATAATCAAACGAGTTATTGAATCTAGTTGTGAACCCGGTTCATTAAACCCAATATGACCTGTACGACCAATTCCGAGTATCTGAAAATCCAATCCTCCAAACGAATCAATCTGCTTTTCATATTCTTTGCAGTATCCGGTAATTGTAATCTTGCTCACCTCACCATCCGGCACATGAATTTGGGATTTAGGAATATCGATATGATTAAACAAAACATCATTCATGTAATGATTGTAGCTTTGAGCACTTAATTTCAACATAGGATAATACTCATCCAAATTAAAAGTAATCACATTCTGAAAAGACAAGTCCTCCTCCTTATGCAAACGAATCAATTCGGCATACACCCCCAATGGCGTCGCACCAGTAGCTAATCCCAAAACACACTTTTCTCCAAGCTTTTGTTTTTGCTTAATTTCATTTGCAATTTCACCAGCTACCCATTTGGCCGCTTTTTCAGCAGTCGAAAAAATATCTGCCGGCATTTTCTCATACCGGGTTTTCACTGTTCTGTCGAACTCATCTGAAGGTTGGTAATACAACTTGGCTTCACCTAGCTCTTCTCTAAATTGTAGTATATGATTCTCCATTTTGCTATCTCCTGATTTAAATTACTTTCGGATCAAAAATAGCACAGAAAATCATCTTTTCCAAAATTGGTCATACATGTTATATAATACTTTTTACAAATGTTTAATTTTTATATATTTGTAACGTAAAAATATTTTCATCAATACAATAAGGATATTAGGGAATACAGACGAAATTAAAGTGGATGATTACAAATTTGATAATAATTTAATTATTTGTAAATTCATTTTAAATGAAAACCCATCATACATGTTACAAAAACAAAACTATGATATTAATTGCAGAAAGTGGTTCAACCAAAACTGATTGGGTTCTGCTTGGAAGTAAAGGCGTAACTAAACACCAACAGACTCTTGGAATCAACCCATACCATCAAAATACGAGTTCAATAATTAATATTATTAGCTCACTTGATGATTTTGCTTCGGTAAAGCAAATCTTTTTTTACGGTGCAGGTTGCGCAACTGATGATAAAAAGCAAATTATTAAAGATTCCTTACTGGAAATATTTCCAGGTGCTCA
>JAQBBZ010000330.1:0-3323 GCA_032125735.1 Labilibaculum sp. | reverse complement strand
TATTATAATTCGAAAATGGCTGGGTTTTTACCTTCCTGCTATCCTCCATGATGGTATCGGTAACTTCGGCATATGTATTTTTAGTCATCGCATTAAAAACACCAATTCCTAAGCCCTTGGTATTCCGGCCTGAAATCTTCGTGGCATTAATAATTTTAGTTTCGATAGGATTTTCAGTGATATCCTCATTCTCCTTTAACTGGTCTTCTACTTTGTACATATTAACCGGGCGACCACCAATTCTTCTCGAATAGAAAATCTCTCCCCGGTCAAACAACTCTGTGGCCTCGGTAAAGAACTGTCTGTTCTCATCAAATTTAACCTCAAAGGGTGATAAATTAAGAATTTCATCATCCGATTGCACTTGGCCAAAATCAGGAACCAGCATCATATCCAAGGTATAACTTTCGTTGATTCCATATTTCAAATCCATTCCTCCCCGGTAATTCACATCAACAGACGATTTATTGGAAGATTTGTCGAAATAAGTTGAGAAATAAGGCGTAAACGACAGACGAACCGGAGGATTTACATTCTCAATTCCTTTTAACACCCCACTCTGACTCACCCAGCCAGCCTCTTCTTTATCAATAAAATTCCATGTGATTTTTTCGCGCACACTCTGAATATTACGAACGATATTCATTCCCCACTCCTGAATTTCTTTTGCCGGAAAACGTAACGCGGAGTAAGGTATTTCCATTTCGGCACTCCAACCTTTTTCATTTATAATGGCCGCACTATTCCAAACTGCATCCCAACTCGAATCTTCATTGCCCTTAACCACTTTAGCGTCCCACTGCACTCCTGCCGGAGTAATAATAAATTCAAAAGCATCCAATCCGTTGTTAAAAGGATCAATTAGTATTGATAAAAAATCAGAATTATTAATCTCATCTCTCTTACTCAACTCTTTAAGAATTCCATCGGGATTGTTATCGTACATCATCACACCAACAATAATGGAATGATCCGTATAAATAAATTTCGCCTCGGTTTTAAAATTAGATGGTTCACCATTCAATGGTTCAAACTGAATAAAATCAGTTGCAATCGGGATGCCGTTCCAAACTTCATCACTTAGATTTCCATCAATTACGGGTTTAGTTGTAACCCGAACGGCAGTAAGTTCCTTCTTGGGAGTTAAACTATGTGCGGGCACAACAAACAGGTTTGTAATCAGACAAATTAGTAACAGCAATCTCTTCATGGTGGTAATAAACTTTTAGGGTTTTAGCAATAATCACTGTGGTTAACTCCAACTCATCTATCATATTTTATGCCAACACCACAACATCCACTAACTTACAGATACTTACTGATTTTCACATGAAAACAAACTGAACGCTTGCGGAACAATGCTGTTCGTATACGGACATAAAAAAAACCGCTCGACAAATCGAGCGGTTTTATATCTTACTGAAAGATCTTAGTTATTTCCCAAAATCAATGGCATACCGTCTTTTCCACTTCCAATTACTACAACTTTTGAATTTGGAGATTCAGAAAGCTTAATTGTAGCTTCAATTCCTCTCATTTTCAAAAGTGCATCAGTTAAACTACTATTGATGATTTTATTGGCAATAGCCTCTCCATCCGCAGCAATTCGTTTTCTCTCTGCCTCACTTTTTTCTTTGTCTAATCTAAACTGATAAGCAAGTGCTTCTTGTTCTTGTTGCAATTTGTTTTCAATAGCTGTTTTGATTTTCGCGGGAAGATTAATCGAACGAATCAATAATGCTTTCATTTGAATGTTATTCTTCTTTAAAATAATTGAAGTTTCTGTAATAATAGCATCTTCAACTTCTTTTCTCTTAGTCGAATAAATCTCTTCCGCACTATACCTTCCGGCAACTTGTCTCACAGAAGAACGAACTTCTGGTGTAACCAATTGGCTGATATAATCCTTACCAAAAATCTCGTGCAAATATCCAATTTTATTGTACTCCGGATTAAATCGTACGGAAACATCAATATTTAAAGACAAACCACTTTTATCTAAAACATCCATGGTTTCTTCACTCTTCTGTTCACGAACTACATAAATATTCATGTCATTCCAAGGAGCAATAACATGAAAACCTGGTTGGTAAACATCCTCTTTGTCTAATCCGCCTGAAAACTTTCGGAAAATAACTCCACGTTCACCTGGTTGTAGAGTAACAAACATACTTGTTCCAGATAAGATTAAGATAACCGCTAAAATTCCTAAAACAATTAATAAATAGGGTTGTTTCGTCATGATTTTGTATTTCTAGTTTTAATATTATTTCTAATTCTTGTTAAATATAGTACAATTAGGTCAGAATTTAAAGAATGTTGCAAGGGGAAATTTAAAAAGTACATCTCCTGGCAAAAGAAACCATTTAGTTAGTTTGCAGATTGATTTTTTTTACATATTTTCGGCTCTTTGCTCTCATAAATTTTAAAAATTATGAATAAAATTAAATCATCCGAATTAATAATAAATCCTGACGGAAGTGTTTTTCACTTACACCTTAAGCCAGAGAATCTTGCCGACACAGTAATTTTGGTCGGAGATCCCGGACGTGTTGAATTAGTGGCCAGTTATTTTGATAGTGTAGAATGCACGATATCAAATCGGGAGTTTGTAACAACAACCGGAAGCTATAAAGGAAAAAGGTTCTCTGTTCTTTCAACAGGAATTGGTACTGACAATATAGATATCGTAGTTAACGAATTAGATGCTTTAGTAAATATCGATTTGGTAACACGAACTCCTAAAAAGGAACACAAGACTTTAACTTTGGTTCGTATTGGAACTTCAGGAGCTCTACAGGGAAATATTCTTGTTGACTCATTTCTGCTTTCGAACAAATCGATTGGTTTCGACGGCATGCTAAATTTTTATGCCGATAGAGATTCCGTATCCGACTTGGGTTTCGAAGAAGCATTTAAAAAGTTTGTGAATTGGGATAAAAAATTAGCTTCGCCTTATGTTGTTCCTGCCTCAAAAAAACTAGTAGATATTCTAGATGGCAATGACATGACCAGAGGAGTTACGATCTCAGCAAATGGATTTTATGGCCCTCAAGGAAGAGTTCTTCGCCTTCAAACTCTCGATCCTGATTTAAATGATAAAATTGAGATGTTTGAATACAATGGCGAAAAAATTACCAATTACGAGATGGAGAGTTCTGCAATATTTGGACTTTCAGCAATGTTAGGACATGAATCTGCTGCTGTTTGTGCAATAATTGCTAATCGCATTACTAAGGATGCAAGTAAAGACTATCATCCAACGATAAAAAAGCTAATTGTAACCGTTTTAGATCGACTAACAAAATAGCTTTTACCCTTAT
>JAQBBZ010000329.1:0-4619 GCA_032125735.1 Labilibaculum sp. | reverse complement strand
GGGATAAAGATTATACTATTCCACGGGTAGAGTTAGCTCCGTTTAATTATGTTCCTTCAGAAGTATCTCATAGTAAGAAACCCGCAGGAAAAGGAGACGATTCAGTTACTGATGGAGGTGACACTCCTGCAGATGATGGTGGAACTACTGGTGGTGGAAAAAAAGGAAAAGGCAGACGATAAGATAATAGATATACGTTATCGTAAATAAGATGAGTAAGAAGATGTCTGTTTAGGCATCTTCTTTTTTATACCCTGAAATTCTTCTATAAGGGGCATTAAAATTTGGGATGTTTTTATTCCTTGCCATTTTCCGAAATATAAAGCTTGAAAGCAGGTTCTTATGATAGAATTGGATATATTTTTCTTTGTGAAAAAAAACATACTTCTTCGTGTTATGTTGTGCTGTAGTGTCCTTATGGTGCTAGCACATAGTGTGTAATGGTTTTTGCACTTGTGGTTTTTGGTAAGTATAATATTAGAATGTTGGAATTGAAATTGAATTTGGACGTTTTGAATAACGGTAAATCTGTTTACTTTAGTAGCCAATAAATACTATTAATCACTTGAACAGTCTCGATAATATAAGATTAGATCGATCGAATTTTAAGCGAATCTTCGAGCAATATTTTGCTGGACTGGTTGGTTTTGCGAATACTTATCTTTCTGATGTTAGCATAAGTGAAGATTTGGTTCAGGAGGTATTTGTTAGCCTGTGGGAGAAGCAGGATGAATATCAAAATGAAATTACCTTAAAGGTTTACTTATATCGTGCTGTACGTAATAAATGTTTGAATTACATTAAACATGAACAGGTTAAAAAGAACTACATAAATGAGACCTTACCTAATTTAGAAACAGAAGAGTTCTTTCTGGAAAAGGTTTTGTCCGAAGAAGTAGCTGTCATTCTCTATAAATTTATTGCAGAATTACCTAAACAACGCCAACAGATTATTCGCTATAGTTTGTTAGGCATCAAAAATCCTGAAATAGCAGAGATAATGGGCTTGAAATTAAATACCATTAAATCGCACAAGCTTAATGCTTACAGGGAGCTGCGTGAAAAATTAGGAGGGCATGCTTTTCTTCTTGCCGTGCTTCTCGATATTACCATTTAAGTTCAGGCAGAAAGTAGTAAGTAAGCGCCAAGGCCCAAATAGTAAGTATCTCATCTCTTCAATTTTTCGACTGTACGGCCATTTTTATTCTTCTCTTAATAATATTCAAAAAAAAGTGAATAAGCACTAACACCCTTTTGCATCTTAGTGGTCTCTTAATTAAATCACACACAAGAAATGAAAGAAATTTTTAAAATAGCAGAGCTGATTTCCAAAGAAAAAGTGGGAGAACTGACTGAAGAGGAAAGAAAGCAGCTAAATGATTGGAAGACCAAAGGGGAGGTCGAACAAGCATCATACTTTTATTCGTCCGATGCGAATCGGATTCAGAAAAAGCATGATCTGTATAAATCGTTAGATAAAGCTAAAGCTTGGAATAGGATTACCGAACAAGCACCTGATATTATACAACGACCAATTGTGAAGTTAAGAAATGTATTGAAGTGGGCTGCAGTTCTTTTATTGCCTTTACTGGCAACAACCTATGTGGTGAACGAAGTGTACTGGAGTGATAATCAGGTTTTGGTTGAAGCAGGAAGTTCAAAAGCGACTTTGCAACTTTCAAATGGGAAAACTATTTATTTGGAAGATTTCCAAGGACGAGATATCAAAACAAGTAAAGGGAAATTGGCAAGTAATAAAAATAATAGTTTGGTATATCAAGCAGGACAAGCTATTGAAGATGCTTTAGCATATAATACAATAACTACTCCTGTACAGGGAGAATATTCAATGGTTTTGTCTGATGGAACAAGAGTTCATTTAAATGCACAAACCAGTATAGAATATCCCGAGGAGTTTGGCAGAGGAAGGAGAGAGCTTACATTGATTAGTGGAGAAGCTTGCTTTGAGGTAACGAAAGATGCAGATAGACCATTTATTGTTCATATGTCAAATGGTTCAGAAGTTGAAGTTTTGGGAACAGTCTTTAATATTATGGCCTATAATGATGAGGCCGAAATACAGACTACACTTGTTGAAGGAAAAGTAAAGTTTGCTTTTGAAGGAAAAAATGTTGTGTTAGCACCAGGAGAACAATCAGGATTGGATCGTAATACAGCTGAAATACAAGTACGGGAGGTAAATGCTTCGGAATTTTTAGCGTGGAGAGACGGCAAGTTCGTTTTTGATAAAGAACCATTGGGAAGTGTATTTCGAAAAATGTCCCGATGGTATGGCGTAGAAGTAAATTGCAAGGATAAAAATTTATTGAATAGAAGAATATCAGGCGTAATTAATAGATATGAAAATATAGATAAACTGATTAGTCTGATTGAGGAGGTTTCTCCGGTTGGAATTGATCTGGTTCAGAAGGAGATGATTGTGTTTGAGAAATAAATAAGTATTCTTCTTAGTTGAACAGCTTATAAATATAAAATATCTGCCTTAGCAAATTGATTGTGGCAGAAAATGAAAAACGGGGAACGGACCAGGTTCCCCGATAATAAGAGTCTTACGACTCGGTAAATGTCAAGTTAAACTTAATGTCTAACCCAATTTCAAATTTATGAAAAAAAATTGTGTTTACGTTAGCCGGGAGAACAGTTTCTCACCGCTAAGAAAAATACTACTGACCATGAAATTAAGTGTATTTTTATTTCTACTCGGAATTTTGAGTGTTCAGGCGAATGAGATTTTATCTCAAACATCCTTGAATTTCAAAATGGAAAAAGCAAGTGTGGAAGAAGTTCTTGAACAAATTCAGGAACAGTGTAGTTATGATTTTATTTACGACTACGAGTATGTGAGTGATTTGGAGGTTGTTAATGTAGATTTTAACAATGCCACTTTGGATCAGGTGTTGTATGAGGTATTGAAAAACACCAATTTAGATTACCGTGTTGAGGACAAAATGATTGTTTTGTTTCCTCGCGGGAATGTTGTTCCTAAGCAAAAGGAGTCTAAATATACTCCAGTACAAAAAGAGAAAAAAGTAATTACCGGACAAGTAACCGATAAAGATGGTATTCCTCTTCCTGGCGTTTCTGTAGTTGTAAAAGGAACAACAATAGGAGTGGCTACTGATATTGATGGTAACTATACAATTTCTTTTGATGCGGAGAACATTGTATTGGTTTATTCATTTGTTGGAATGCTTTCACAAGAGCTTGTATACAATGGTCAATCAGTTCAGAATATAACTTTGTTGGCAGACTCTGAGCAAATGGATGAAGTGGTAGTAACGGGATATCAAACCATTTCCAAAGAGCGGTCAACCGGATCATTTTCGAAAGTATCCAGTAAAAGTCTGGAAACCCGCAGATTAAATAGTCTTGCAGATGTTTTGGAAGGTCAGATCGCAGGTTATTCCGATGGAATTATTCGTGGTGTATCGACCATGAATGCCATGGCTTCTCCCTTATATGTAATTGATGGTTTTCCTGTTGAGAATACAAGTATTGATAATTATGGACGTATTACTGAAAATGCTCCGGAGCTCAACATGGAAGATATTGAGAGCATTACCATTTTAAAAGATGCCGCTGCTGCTTCTATTTACGGAGCCAGAGCAGCCAATGGAGTGGTGGTTATTGTCACCAAAAAGGCTCAAGAAGGAAAAGTTCAAGTTGATTTTTCGAGTACACTCACCTGGAAACCTTACGATTATTATACCGGAAATTTAACCAATTCGGCTGATGTTATTGAGTTGGAAAAAGAATGGGCAGCCTCTAATCCAGAATTAAATAATGGGTTAGCTCGTGCTCAGGCAGAAGCTGACAATCGTCGGAACAATTACAAATGGCCAAGTGCTGGTGTTGATGTTTTATTAGACCAGTATTCTGGTGTAATTTCGGAAGTGGAAGCTAACCAAAAGCTTACCGAACTTGCCTCAAGAGGATTTCAGTATTACGATGGTGTGGCCAAATATGCCAAACGTGATCTATTTTATCAGCAATACAATTTAAGCATTGGAAAAGCGACCGAACTAAACAATTTTAAATTTTCTCTTACTTATAAAAAGAACAAAGAGGAAGATATTTATTCGAAGAGTAATCAAATTGGTATGAATATCATGAACTCTTTGCAGCTTACCTCATGGCTAAAGGCTGATTTGGGTGTTTATATCAATTACAAAAATGCGACAGAGCAAACATACGATCTTTTATCATCTTATTCTGCGGGGTTTACCGGAAGTCCATACGACCGTTTGGTTGATGACAATGGAAACCCTTTAAGCGTTGCTTCTCAGGTTAAAAAGACTGTTCGCGATAATGTTGCAAATTACGGTTTGTACAGTTTAGATCTAACTCCGCTTGATGAATTAAATAGGAAACTGGGGAAAGCGAAAGAATTTAGCAACAGAACCTACGCTAAATTAAATGTAAAACTAACGCCATGGTTGAACTATGATGCCATGTTTCAGTATGAATATGGGGTGAATCGTTACCATCGTTTAAATGAATTGGAATCCTATTCAACTCGTACAACCATTAATAAATTTGCAAGCAATTCAAATGGAACTGCTGTTTATAACCTTCCCAAAGGAGACATTTACTACGAT
>JAQBBZ010000328.1:0-13045 GCA_032125735.1 Labilibaculum sp. | reverse complement strand
CGGGAACCGAAAATTCAGCTTTTTATCGTAAAGCAAATGCTTTAGGCATAGAAACAGAAGAAGCATGTCCTTTGGTAATGCTTCGTACGGGAGTTTATTAAATCAACTTGGAAAATATCCAGAGACGCTATACCTGGCGTCTCTCTATCTAAAAAGTAGGTTGTAAGTACGTTTAAGATCCTCTTCCACTTGCGCTACTCCTATCGATCGGCTTCTTCGTAAAAATTCTTTTCCATCTAGGTAAACCAATAAACTGGGATTGGTATACAAACCTAATTGTGCTGCAATTTCTGGATGCAGTGCAGTATCGATATGAAAAGCTTTTAACTCTGGAAACTCTTCCTGCATCATACTACTTATTTTTGGAGACAAAACCTGGCATACGCCACAAGAAGGTGCGGAAAAGTAGATATAAAAAGACTCCCTTCTCTCTTTCAGTATTTCCAATTCAGACAATGACAAATTCATAAGGCAAAATTCCTTTTAAATTAGAGGTAATACAATAAACACAGCTGTATCTTCACTACAAGCGGATCATTTTCAAAAGTCACAGCGAAAACATTGCTCATAAAAAAAGCTGTTTCAAAAAAATGAAACAGCTTTCTTTATATCCTATTACAAATAGTACTATTCTTTTTTACGAGTTCTTCTTTTTGGCTTTTCTAATAGATCAGCCTTTTCAGCCTCCTCTATTACATTGTCGTAATCGACAATAAAACGATCTACCAAAATACGTCCGCAATATTCACAAACGATAATTTTTTTACGAGAACGAATATCCATTTGACGCTGAGGTGGAATTTTATTAAAACAACCTCCACATGCATCACGCTCAACAGTTACAACCGCAAGATTATTTCTAGCATTCGAACGAATTCGTGCATAAGCCGTTAATAAACGTCCTTCTATTTTTTTTCTAAAAGAAGCAGACTGTGCAACTAGTTTTTCTTCTTCAATTTGAGTTTCTGATACAATTGCATCTAGCTCACTTTTTTTGCCTTCCAAATCAACTTTTCTATCAGCAAAAACTCTATCTGAGTTCTCAATTACAGCTTTTTTGTTGGCGATTTCTATCGTAAATTCTTTAATTCTTTTTTCGCACAATTCAATTTCTAAATTTTGAAACTCAATTTCTTTTGAAATAGAATCAAATTCACGATTGTTACGAACATTCATTTGTTGAGCTTCATACTTTTTAATCAGTAATCCTGCTTCTTTAATTTCCTGTTTTTTCTTCGCAACAGTTTCAACCAAATCTTTTACTTCATTGTTTAGGTTGACAATCCTAGTATCAAGACCAGCGATTTCATCTTCCAAATCCTGAACTTCTAATGGAAGCTCTCCTCTTAGCGTTCTAATTTGGTCTATTTCAGAATCAACACATTGCATTTCGTACATTGTGCGTAATTTTTCTTCTACTGAAATATCCTTAAAATCTGAAGCCTTTGGATCTTGTGTAGTCATATGTTTTACAAATAATTTATTGGATTCGAATTTATTTCTGAAATATAGACCGCAAAGTTAGGGAATTTTTTTGTAACAATCTCATAAAAAATATCTCTCGTAAATTGTTCACTTTCGTAATGTCCGATGTCGGCAATTATAATTCTGCCTTCGGCATCAAAAAACTCATGATATTTAAAATCTCCAGACACATAAACATCAGCCTTTTGACTGATCGCTTTATGCAACAAGAAACTTCCACTCCCTCCACAAACAGCAACCGTCTTTATTTCTTTTTTACTTATTTCAGTATACTTAATGCATGCTGATCCGAATATTTCCTTTATTCTTTTTAAGAATAAAAGAGGTTCTTCTGGTGCCAAAAGTTCCCCAATCATACCAGATCCTACTTGATTGTTATCATTTTGGAGTTGATAAAGATCAAAAGCAACCTCTTCGTAAGGATGATTTTTAAGCAACGCTGAAGTTATTTTTTGCTTTAAATGTTTTGGAAAAACAGTTTCTATGCGAACTTCCGGTTCAAAATGTAGTTTTCCTTTTTCGCCTACAAACGGGTCTGCTCCTTCTCCACCTCTAAAGCTTCCCGTTCCTTCGGAAGTATAACTGCACGAATCGTAATTCCCAATACTTCCAGCTCCAGCCTCAAATAAAGCATCTCTAACTTTTTGAGCATAGTCATTTGGAACAAAGGTCACCAACTTATAAAGATCTTCGCTAATTGGGGATAGAATCCTTCTGTTTTGAAGTCCAATTAAATCACAAATACGATCGCTAACACCTCCTTTTACAGAATCTAAATTAGTGTGAGCAGCATAAATTGCAATATTATTTTGAATGGCAAGAATCACTGTTCTTTCCACATAATTATTCCCGTTAAAACGCTTTAAGCCTTTAAAAACAATAGGATGGTGGGCAATAATTAAATTTGCTCCTTTTTTTACAGCTTCCTCAACCACACTTTCCACTACATCCAAACAAATAAGGACACCTGTAACAACCAAATCATAGCTTCCAATAAGCAAACCAGCATTATCGTAAGATTCCTGATAAGCCAAAGGAGCCATCTCCTCTATAGATGAAACAATATCTCTTATTTTCAATTTCAACAAAATTTAGTGATTATAATTCTTCCTTAATCGCAAGAAGAAGGTCTTTGATTTCTTGCAAACGAGTAACAACGGCAAAATTGTTCTCTGTATCCTCCTTGTTTTCTTTCAGCTTAAGTTGAGCTCCCTTAAGAGTCATTCCGCGTTCTTTTACCAAATGAAATATCAAATGAAAATTCTCGATATCTACTTGGGTGAAAAATCGATTTCCTTTCTTATTCTTCTTCGGCTTTATAATATCAAATTCCTTTTCCCAAAATCGAATCAAAGATGTATTTACCTGAAACATATCAGCTACTTCGCCAATGGCGTAATATAATTTTTCAATTTTTTTTTCTTTGTAAGGCACTGATGTTTGGATTTAGATTTTACAAGTCAGATAAATTGTTTGAAAATGAACAAATTAGATTTTATTTATTACCTAAAGTAACAAATAAAATGGCACGAAATAAAAATTTCCGTGCCACTTTTTTATGTTCTCCTATTTTATTTCGATAGAACTAATCCATTGTTTGACCAGTGTTAGCAGCATGAGCAACCATATTGTCGTATTGATCGGCTGTTAAATCGTTAAAATAATAGTTGATTGGATCAACGGTTATATTGTTTTTCCTTACTTCATAATGGATATGCGGTCCGGTTGACGAGCCTGTATTCCCAAGAAAGGCAATAATCTCTCCACGTCTTACCTTTTGTCCATTTTGAACGTTGTAAGCATTAAGGTGAGCATATACAGTCTTATAACCAAAGCCATGATCAATAACAATTTTCTTACCGTATCCCTTTTCATTATTTTTAAAGATTACCTCACCATCTCCTGTTGAATGAATCGGAGTCCCAATAGTTCCGTTAAAATCCATTCCATCATGAAATTTACGGGTTTTATAAATTGGATGAATTCTCCAACCATAACCGGATGAGATTCTTCCAAAATCTTTTATGGCAATTGGCATGATAGCAGGAATAGATGCCAGCATCGTAAACTTATTCTTCACCATTTCCTCAACGCTATCGTAGGACTTAGTTTGAACGTACATCGACTTAGCAATACGATCGATCTTTTTATTGGTAGAAATAACCAATTCTGAATTTTCCAGATTCTCTAAATTACTGTAACGATTCACCCCACCATAACCAGCTTTTCGGATGTTTGAATGAATAGGTTCAGCTTCGAAAATTACCCTATAAATATTATCATCTCGCTGCTCAAGATCCGTTAAAACGTTTTGAAGTTTTGCCAATTCGGAATTAAGACGGGTATATTGCGTTATTAATTGTTGGTTTTCACGAATAAGAGATCTCTCTTTTGGGGATCCGAAAAAATAGAACAATACAACAACCATAACAATTGCAAGTACCGAACTTGAAGCCATGTGCTTAAGAACGTTAATTATTTTCGTCTTAAAATTGACTACTACCTTTTCGTAACTAATAGACTCTGGGTTAAACTGATACTTAGTCTTCGCCATGTAATATTTTTAGATTTATTTTATAGAAAAAAGCCTAAACTTTTTCTTTCCACAGCTAACAAAATTAAGGAAATAATCTAACTTTGCAAGCTTATAATACAATTCACATTGACTCAAAATACGATTACAAATGAATTCTAACGAAATCAGACAAACATTTTTGGATTTCTTTGCCTCCAAACAACATAGAACAGTTTCTTCGGCACCGATGGTTATTAAAGATGATCCAACTTTAATGTTCACCAATGCTGGCATGAATCAATTTAAAGATATATTTCTTGGTAACACACCAATTAAGTATAAGCGGATTGCCAACTCTCAAAAATGCCTGCGCGTTTCAGGAAAGCATAATGATTTAGAGGAAGTTGGACATGATACCTACCACCATACCATGTTTGAAATGTTGGGTAACTGGTCGTTTGGTGATTACTTTAAAGAAGATGCAGTCAATTGGGCTTGGGAACTTCTTACCGAAGTATATAAATTGCCAAAAGATAGATTGTACGCCTCTGTTTTCGAAGGAAGTGATGATGATAAGCTAGGTCGTGATGACGAAGCAGCCGAATTATGGGCCAAGTTTCTTCCTGCCGAACAAATTATAAATGGAAATAAAAAAGATAATTTCTGGGAAATGGGTGAAACAGGTCCGTGTGGTCCTTGTTCCGAAATTCATGTAGACTTGCGAAGCGATGAAGAACGTAAATTAGTTGCCGGTCGTGATTTGGTAAATCAAGATCATCCTCAGGTAATTGAAATATGGAATCTTGTATTCATGCAATACAATCGTAAAGCCGACAGTTCTTTAGAAGCCTTGCCTCATCAGCATGTTGATACAGGCATGGGATTTGAACGTTTGTGTATGGCTATGCAAGGAAAAACATCAAACTATGATACTGATGTGTTCCAGCCAATTATTCAGACTATCGCAAAAATGAGTGCTAAGGAATATGGTAAAGATGAAGAAATTGATATTGCTCTCAGAGTAATTTCTGATCACATCAGAACCATTGCTTTCGCGATTACCGATGGACAATTACCATCAAATAATAAAGCTGGATATGTAATCCGAAGAATTTTAAGAAGAGCTGTTCGTTACGGATATACTTTCCTTGGATTCAAGGAACCATTTATGTATCGTTTAATTCCGATACTAATCGAGGTGATGGGAAAACATTTCCCAGAATTGATAAAACAACAAAGCTTAATCGAAAAGGTAGTGATGGAAGAGGAAAACTCTTTCTTACGGACTCTTGAAAACGGAATTCGCCTTTTGGATCAAATCATTGATAAAACCAAGTCGGAAGATTACAAAGTTGTATCAGGGAAGGTGGCTTTTGAATTGTACGACACCTATGGTTTCCCCTTAGATTTAACTGAATTGATTTTGAAAGAAACCGATTTGGTTATTAACCGCAAAGAATTTGACGAAGAAATGGAAGCTCAGAAAAATCGTTCCCGTTCAGCAACATCTGTTGATACCGGCGATTGGGTTGAGATTTTAAAAGATGATGTTGAAGAATTTGTTGGATACGATTACCTCACTACTGACGTAAAAATCACTCGTTACCGTAAAATCTCGTCGAAAGATAAAGATCAATACCAATTGGTTTTCAACATCACTCCTTTCTATGGTGAAAGTGGTGGACAAGTTGGAGATACTGGATATATCGAGTCAAATGGAGAGAAAATATCTATTATCGACACAAAAAAAGAAAATGGTTTAATTGTTCATTTCGCAAAAGAATTGCCAAAAGATCCAACTGTAGTATTCAACGCAGTGGTTAACGAAAGCAAAAGAACTCTAATTGCAAACAACCATACAGCAACTCACTTGATGCACCATGCACTTCGTGAAGTGTTGGGAGAGCATGTGGAGCAAAAAGGATCATTGGTAAATCCGGATCATTTGCGTTTCGACTTCTCACATTTCCAGAAGCTGACAGAAGAAGAAATTGCTAAAGTAGAAGAAATCGTGAATGCTAAAATCCGCGAGAATGTTTCTATCGAAGTAAAAAGCAATATACCAATGGCTGAAGCAGTAAACCTTGGTGCGATGGCTTTGTTTGGCGAGAAATATGGCGATTTGGTTCGTGTTATCAAATTTAAAGATTCGATAGAGCTTTGTGGTGGTACTCACGTGAAAGCTACTGGTCAGATTGGATATTTCAAAATCACATCGGAAAGTGCAATTGCCGCTGGAGTTAGAAGAATTGAAGCAATTACAGCCGTAAAAGCAGAACAATTCATCAATGATAAATTGAATACTTTAAAGGATATTGAACGCATCTTCAAATCAAATCAGAATCTGATTAAAAACATTACTGATTTGATGAATGAGAATTCAGGTTTGAAAAAGGATTTGGATGGATTTGTTAAAGATCAGTTGAAAATTGTTAAGAATAATTTGAAAGGAAATATCTCGATACTAAAAGATATTAACATTATTGCACAGCAAATTGTGGTTGGAAGTGCAGGAGACATTAAAGATATCGCATTCCAACTAAAAGGAGAAGTAGACAACCTTGTGTTTATTTCGGGTGCCGAATTGAATGGAAAAGCAAATATCACCATCATGTTCTCGGATAATCTGGTAAAAGAATACGGTTTAAATGCAGGAGCTATTATTCGCGAAGCTGCCAAAGAAATACAAGGTGGCGGAGGCGGACAAGCTTTCTTTGCATCGGCTGGTGGTAATGATCCAAAAGGATTAGAAAAAGCCATTGAAGTTGCCAAGAAAATGGTGCTTCATAAGATTGAAGCGTAAGCAGAAATCATTATAAAAAAAACGCCGTTTCAAATTGAAACGGCGTTTTTTAGTAAGTTAAATACGACTTAATTGTATGATGTGCTGTTTTCGCTTAGTGTTATTTGACCTTTTGATTGTAAATCCTGTTTATGAAAGATCATGACTTTATATTTAGCAAGATTTTTCTGTTTGCGGTGCCATGGGTAAACCTCCAAACCTATCTTTTTGTTTTTTGGACTCGTGGGTAAACCTCCACGCCTATCTTTTTGTTTTTTGGACTCGTGGGTAAACCTCCAAGCCTATTTTTTTGTTTTTCGGACTCATGGGTAAACCTCCAAGCCTTACCTGATACCAATTTAAAAGGTGTCATTAAATAGGTACGACTACCATTTTAGTGGAAAATATCATTTTAACTTAAGTGATTGTAAAAAAATTATCAATTGGGATTTTAATAGGAGTTTCGAACTCTTTCGTTTTTCTTTCTTTGCGTACAATTTCAGTAAACATGTGCTGTTACTAATTATTTCAACACATAAACTTAAAAAAAACATTACACCAAATAACCTACTTCCTTTTATGATTGTTGACTATAGGTATGAACACTAAATTGTGCTGATGGCAGGTAGTTCACTCCAAACCAGCAGATCAACAGTGCTACGAATGCCAAGGCAAGAATCCATAAAGAAGATTTAAATTTTGACGGCATCTGGAATCGACGATGAATATAGACCAAATAGCCCAACCAGGTAATAAATGCCCAGGTTTCTTTCGGATCCCATGTCCAATAGTGTCCCCAGGCTTCTTTTGCCCACAAAGCTCCGAAAAGCAATCCCAGCGTTAGAAAAGCAAAACCCAAGTACACCAGATTATCCGCCATCAGCATAATTTTGGGCTGAAGCTGTGCTTTGTATTCCTGATACAAACCTCGAATGGCTACCAACGAAGATGCTGCCAAAAATGCATAGGCAAAAATATAGACGACTACATGCGGCACAAACCAAGGGCTTTGCAATGCAGGCATTAAGGTTTTCGAGAAATTTTCGGGATGCATGTAATTGATAAAAAGAAATAGCAAGGACAAAGCCAGACTGTAATACAACATCCAGTTGTAGCGCCAGCGCCAATAGGTTACAAAGCCAATTACGGGCAAAAAGAAGGCATACCACAAACGGGTTTCCCCTAATGTTCGTAATGGAGGCCGTTCCAAACTAATCCATAAAAATCCAATAAAAATGGCCATGCTTGCAATTCCCAACAGCACCAATCCATTTCGAATTAGTTCTCGTTTGGGAATAAAAGCGGCCAGCAACCAAGTACTTGCGCTAACTCCTGCCGCCAATAAAAAATGATTCCATATCATTAGTCGAAACTTTAAATACCAGGTTTAAAAACTCATCCATTTTAATTTGAAACAGCCTTAAGCGTTTCCTCATTCTTCACTTTATTGCCACGCCAAAACATATATATCGCACCAATCATCATCATAAAAACACCGATGTAGACAAATATTTGCCATGGATCTTTCACCACCTCCACAATGCTTTTGGAGGAGTAAATCCCCATCGTCTCATCGTAGCTTAATTGATATATTTTCCAGCCGTTAACCGTAAATGATTTATTCACTTCCAAAGTTTGCTCTTGTTTTTGTCCATCGGGAGTGTAAATGCTAACTTCTGATGAAAACTTTTTAGGTTCCGGAACAGTCATCAGCAACGAAAACCGTTCGTCAATCTTTAAAGACTCATGAGGTCGATTAAAGCTGCCGCAACTGATCCAGCCTGAAATGGTATCCTTCGCTTGTGAGATAACCCTTAGCTTTGCTGCAGGAGCAGCACCAAAATCAACCATAGAATAATACCTGTCTCCCGCCCGACCCGATTTCACAAAAAACTCATCAACAATAATTTCCCAATCGTGAAGTTTGCAGTTTAAATCATCCTCTATCATAATCATGGAAGGCTTCGTGGCTTCGTAAAGCATTCCCGTTGTGTTATCGACAACAGCTAATTTGGGATGAAATTCTTCAATTTTAAAATCGTTCAGTTTAATAGCGAATGGCAAGTCCAAATAATTCCCTTTATCATCGTAAGCCCTTCCTTCAATTTGATTTTCGTTCAAATCCATGCGAAGTCTCTGAAGATCTCCTGAGCCTAAACCGGCAGCAAAAACGGTAATCCACAAGCCAAGATGACTGCATATAAATCCCCAATTTTTCCATTTTAAAGGAAATAGTTTTCGAATAACTACCATTCCCAAAACAAAGAGCAAATAAAAATTGATGATCAAAAACGGTATGGAAGTTGTCAATCTATTAAAACCAAGTCTTGTCACAATTCCCCTATTCTCCATAGGAATTTGAGGGGTAATCCCCATAATCACCACCAAAATACTTAAACCGGCAATTGCCCCGATTGAAGCAGGAATCCCGGAAAGGAATTTAAATATTGATCTTTTCCTTGTCAGAACATAAACAAGAGCAATCAATAAAATATACACAGTTCCAAGAATCAGATTTTGAGGAAATACGATTGAACCAAAAGATGCACTACCTGCAGTATATTCAAGAGCAAATCCGATAAGAAGCAAGCCAAAAGCCAACAAAAAACTCTCGGAATATCCCCAAGGTGATTGCCATAAGGGTTTTGTATTTTTAGTCATATTGATTTAGGCCGATTAAGGAAATTATTATATACTTCATTGGATTCGGATTCTAAATATAAAAAATATGCCACCCGAATCGAGTGGCACACTTCATAAAAGATCTATTTAGATTACATTTTCACTTGGTAGGTACTTTCACGCTCCTTCGCTTTTTTATCCCACTCAGGAAGAAGATTTTTCTTGAACTCTTCTTTTTCCATTTTCAATTGATCAATATCAATCCCAATGAATTTTTGAGCTTTGGCTTTAGTTGCGATATCTGGATAAGCAAGCTCTTCGTTAAATCCGTATTTAGCGAAAATTCTTGCCAATGTAATTCTTGCCTCTTGAGCACGAACGATACCTGTTGAAATTACACGTCCAATTTCTGTTGGAGCATGGAATGATCCACCATGAGATGCAGCAGCATAATCCCAACGCCATTGTCCATGACGAATATCCATCAGTACAGACTTCATTTCCGCTTCAGTAGCACCCAAATCCCAGGCTTTTGCAGCTTCAACGTGAGCACGCACCAATAATTCTTCTAATTTATTGCGATTTTCGATAATCTGATCCTGACGAGTATAAACATTCTGAATCAACTTATCTGTCTCTTCACGGTGACAAACCTGACAAGAGTTAGATACGTTATTCAATGGAGATTGAATGTGGTGATCAGTAAATTTCTGTCCACCTTCTGATTTGTACGGCATATGACAGTCGGCACAAGAAACACCACGATCGGCGTGAATCCCTTTCATATAAATTTCATATCCCGGATGCTGAGCTTTCAACATTGGAGCTTTACTCAATGAATGAGTCCAATCGCTAAACTCAATTTCATCGTAATACTCTTCCATTGCCTCTACACTAGTTCCTTTATCCCATGGTAATGTTAGGTAAGGAACACCTTCTATACGCTTCTTATCGAAGTAATACTCAACGTGACACTGAGCACATACTAAAGAGCGCATTTCCTGATGAGTTGCTTTGTTTATATCTTTTCCCTGACGTTCGAATGCTTCGATCAAAGCAGGACGGGAAATTCTTAAGTTCATGGTTTCAGCATCATGACAATCTGCACACCCAATAGGATTTACAATTTCGTGTCCTTTTCCTGCCCATTTCCCTTTGTAGAATTCGGCAACACCAATTTCATTCATTAAGCGAGGTACATCGGGTGATTTACATGTCCAGCAAGTTGCCGGCATAGGTCCGTCGTTTTCATCTTTTGGCCCACCGGTACGCAATGTATTCTGAATATCCTCTATTGCATAATAATGACCACGACCTTGGTTATAGTCTTTAGAAAAACCATATCCAGCCCAAAGTACAACTAATCTTGGATCAACTTCTAACATGTCAATCATTGCACTACCATTATATTTACTGCGGAATGTGGTATCTTCTGTTTCGTAATAGGTTTCAAATTCTCTTGGGAAATTTTGTCCCCAAACTTCGTTGCGTGGCTCCCACTGATCGTGCTTTACTTGAGGAGTGTAAGCAAATACTGATTCTGCTCTACGTTCCATTATTGATGAAGCTAACAATCCAAGCAGGAATACAACCACCAATGTTACCAGGAAGATCACCCATCCCAACATTGGTTTTTTGCCTATAGATTCTTGTATTGGTTTCATATGCTTTAGTATTTAGGTTTTATTTGTTTTCTAATTTTGATTCTTTCATATATTCCTGCAACCAATCGGGCACCGGACTTTCGGGTAGTGGTACTCTGGCGTTCGGAACGCTCGATAAGCTATTCACCCGTCCGTGAGGTACCTCTCTGTGACATTCCCAACATACACGATCTTGTGTGTTGTGTCCATGATTTGGCACCTGTGCGGCTAGTTTTGGATCTGTCAATGTTTGACTGTGGCAACGAATGCAATTGTTGTGAACCACCTTCTTGCCTTCCTCCAAAATAAAGATGACTTCCGGTTCCATTCGCAGGGCAAACATACTTGCATGCCGCAAGCCATCTTTGGCATTAAAGAAGTACTTGTTAAACACATTGTTATGCGGAACATGACAATCGTTACAAGTAGCTACTTCGCGATGGGAACTGTGCTGGTATGTGGCAAATTGCGGAGCCATAACATGACAATTCACGCAAGTCTCAGGATTGTCGGACAAGTATGATGCTGCCTTTGAAAGGTAGAGTACATAAAAGCCTAGTCCGACAAATATTCCCAGAGACACCAAAACCGGAAGTTTCCATTGTGGAGGTGGTGTTAGAAATTTAAATAGTTTTTTCATTAGCAACAGTTTAGAAATATAGGGTTTGCTTTTGGCATTATTTTTTCAAGAAATCAGGAGTAAAAACAATCATTACCCATCCCCAGTTCTGAGTTTCATCTTTGTCACCACCTTTTAATGCCTGCATTGAATCGGTAGCAAATAGATGAGAGTAACCTGCCTGAAACGTTACATTACTGGAATATTTGTAACCAACAGAAAGATCCACCTCAGTACCTAAATATTTATCTTGCTTCTCTGCACCACTATACAAATCAGCCTGTGATGAGAACAAGTGAACAGCAGTAGCAAATGAGAACTTGTCTTTTCCATAGTTTACACCCCCATAAATATCCTGAAGACCTACATTACCAACGTGGTTTCCTACATAGAAATAATCCATGTGACCGTTAAATTTGTGATTGGTTCCGAATAACGGAGTAAACGCTTTATTCTTTCCTGTAGCATTTGAGTCATTACCTGAAAGAACTTCAACACCAACATTCCCTTTCCATCCTGCAGCAATAGGGAAATTCATTCCAAGATTGAACATATACGCACCTAGATCATTATCATTCCAATCTTTACCTGACTGGCCATACAATGAACCTGTAAAAGAAATTTTACCCGGACGATAATTCATGATTGTACCGAAAGTTTGCTGATACTTATTTACAAGATCTACTTTACCATCTACATCCTTACTGTGTTGAAAACTTAAATTCATAAACAACAAGCTGAAATCGAACTGATCACTCTTGCGATTGTACCATGCAAACTGCATGTTCTTATAATTAGTAAAGTACAATTGTTTTGATAATGTTTCAGCATCGTTATTCACTGCCAAACCAAGGTGGAACTGACCTTTTTCATCTGTTTTATACTTAAACAAAGCCAAATCGTGACTTCTGGCCTGTTGCGCCCAACCTACATTGCCTAAAATTCTTGAATCATCATAAACCAATTCCTGACGACCCACTTTCAGGGATAAACTTTCATTAAAAATTATCTCACCCCAAGCTTCATGAAGCGTCAATTGATTTTTATCAGACATGTTTAACTGCTCAACATCACCCCAAACTCTTACATCTTGCACTGACAATCCCACACGAAATTTCGCGTCATCGTAGTTTAAATTAAGACGTGTTCGCTGAGAGGTAAAAAAGGCAGCATCATCTGTGGAATTAAATAATGATTTTAACCCATGGCGATACTCAGTACGTGGACGAAGTTCTCCTTTGAAAGTCAACTGTGCCATTGATATCACAGGCACTAATCCTAGAAACAGGACTAAAAACAGGCGAAATAGATTCTTCATAATTTTAGGATAGATTTTCATTTAAAAACTGGGCGTTACCACAGTAATAATATAGATTATA
>JAQBBZ010000327.1:0-4009 GCA_032125735.1 Labilibaculum sp. | reverse complement strand
CGTGTTCAGGAAACTTACCTTTTAATTAATTTTTCATGATTTTAGTTACCGGAGGAACGGGTCTTGTGGGCTCGCATTTGTTATTTGACCTTCTTTCAAAAGGAAAAAAAGTTCGCGCTTTGAAAAGACAAAGCAGCAATATCGAATTGGTACGCACAACTTTTGGCTACTACTCAGAAAATGCCGGCGAGCTTTTTGAATCCATTGAATGGATAGATGGAGATATGATGGATCCTTTCTCACTGGAAGATGCTCTTGAAGGCATTGAAGATGTATACCACTGTGCTGCACTCGTTTCTTTTCGAAAGGAAGATCGCAACAACATGCAGGACATTAATGTGGAAGGAACCCGCAATTTGGTAAATGCCTGCCTGGAGGCGGACATCAGAAAATTTTGCATGGTAAGTTCAATTGCGGCTTTGGGCTCACCCGAAGAAGGAGAAAATACTGTAACTGAAAAAACACCTTGGAGTCCTGAAGAAAAAAGATCGGCTTATTCAACCAGCAAATTCACATCGGAATTGGAGATTTGGCGGGGAATAGAGGAAGGATTGAATGCGGTAATTGTGAATCCATCAATTATTCTGGGTCCTGGACAGTGGGACAAGGGAAGTTCGTTACTTTTTAGAACAATTGCCAAAGGTTTAAAATACTACACCAAAGGAATTACCGGTTATGTTGATGTTCGTGATGTGAGTCGCAGTATGATCGATTTAATGGAAAGTGAACTTGTAAATGAACGTTTTATTTTAAATAGCGAAAATCGCAGTTTCGAATTCATTTTTAAAACCATCTCAAAGCATTTGGGAATTGCCGGACCAACGAAATATGCAAGCAAAAAAATGACCGAAATTGCCTGGCGATTGGCCTATTTAAAGAAGATCTTTCTTTTTAAGCCAGCTGGTTTTACAAAAGAAAACGCAAGATCAGCTCACAACATAAAATACTATTCGAATCAGAAAGTAAAAGAGGCTTTGGGTTTTCAGTTCATCCCTATTGAAAAGAGTATTGAGGATACTTTAAAGAAATACCCCAAACGAGCCATACAGGAAAATTAATTTCCTATACGGCTCGTTTTAGTCTATAGAGTATAAAACGATTAAATCTGATAATGAACGAACTTCATTTCTTACTTTCTTTCTGATAAAGAAAAAGAGAACAATGGCAATTACGACAAACTCTACCAAAAAGAAAAGAAACCAAAACTGAGGTAAGTAAACATGAAACTCTACAAACAACAATCCGACACCAATTACATATAGCAAAAAAGTAAGATAGGTTGGATATTCGTGAATTTTCTTTCTCCAATTGTAATACTCCTTTAAATCTTTCATGAAATTTTCTGATTCATTAAGTACGTTCAAACTCTTTTTTCTTCGATAGCTAAAAATTTCGAAGCCAATTCGAACAAATAAAGCACTTAGCATGGTGATTATTCCAATTTGAAATAAAAGGCTTGGTGATTTAAAGAAGAAAATATCGCTGCATGCAACTACTAAAAATGTGACAACTAAAATGATAATATTTATAATATGACTACTATTAACTGCGCGATCTGCTCTTTTTATTTTTTTCTTTAATTGATCTGGAACATCAAGTAACCTACCTGTATCCTGACTGTTGTATATCGATTTAATATTTTTAAAATTATTCATGCTTTCTTCTTTTATGATTTTACATTTCTTTACTACTCATACATTTAAATAATTTCCCTTTGTTTCGGTGAATTTTCACTCTTACATTCTCATCTGAAATACCTAATGTTTCGGCGATCTCTTTTGGGGGAACTTCTTCCAAAACCAAAGAAATCAAAATCTTTCCCATTTCATTAAGCTTCCCAATGCAAGAACGTAACATGCTCAGTTTTTCATTTGTGTCGTTATCCAAATCACTTAAAGGAATATCAGGAATGGTTTCGGTGTACTTTTCCTGGTGTTTTTTTATTTGCCGAAGTTGCATAAGGCATGTGTTTACTGTTATGCGGTAAATCCAGGTGCTGATTTGCGATTCCTCACGAAACTTGTATAAGTTCTGCCAGATTTTCACAAAAACTTCCTGTACGATATCGTCTGCTAAGCTTTCATTTCCGGAAACATATGACAAACACAATCTGTAAACTTTGGTATGATGATCTTTGTAGATCAGGTTGAATTGTTGATTTTCCGACATAGACTAATTTACAAATTGTTTAACCTGTTGAATGTAATTTTTGAATTGATCGTACATGATGAAATGAGCTGAATTTTCAATAAATATTATTTCTTTTTCTTTTAAGGCGGAATACTGATTATTGTAAACACCTTCCACCATACTTTTGCTTGGATTTGCCGCAGCTAAAATTAAAACACGAGATTCAATATTGGAAAGATCCTTACGTAAATCTAACTTTAAAAGATCAGTATAACCATTCACATAAGTTTTTCGATCAGCTTTTTTAATCCAAGAGGCAATTTGTTCATGTTTTGATTCCGTTCTGCTCATATACTGAGAAAAATTCTTCGCCATTCCAGCAAATTCAGCTTCAGTCATTTTTAATAAATTCTGATTATAAGGAGTATTGTAACTAATATTCTCACTTGAATAATTAGGGATCATCATAGCTCCCATACATGGCAAAGCATCAATAACCACAATATTTTTGACGTCAAACTGCTTATCAGAAGCTAACCATAAAGCAAGCGTGCCTCCCATACTATGACCTATTATTGACAATTTTTTCAGATCATTTTGTTTGATGTATTCACCTAAATCTTGTTTGATTGTTTGTAACCAAAGCGTATCAATAGCGGGTATGTCACCAAAACCGGCATAAGAAACAATATGACATTCGTGATTACTTGAAATTTCAGCTACTGTTTCTTCCCAAATCTCTCCCGGACATGTAAAACCAGGAAGTAATAAAACCGGCTCACCGTCTCCTTTCACTTGAACTTGAATGGATTTTGAACTTGCAAAAATGTTTAAAGTAGTTACTACTAAAAGGGCGATTGTTAAAATTGTTGATTTCATGTTTTTTGTATTTTTTAATGAATTTTGCCCTTTTGATGCAAGAGTGAGCTTAATGTTACACTTTTATAAAATTATTTTTTTCAAACAATCTAAAATCACCATAACTCACGATGTGTGTGACAAATAAAAAAGCCAGATCGGATGATCTGGCTTTACTGTTTCTAACTGAAATAATTATTTTATAGCAACACAGCATGTCCAAATCTTAGTTTGAAGTAAACACACCAAACAACCACATATTTTAAGCATTTAAATGCAATTTGTGATTTACTTGTTACCACCCAAAAGTTGAATTATTTCTTTAAGAGTTTTATTTTCAGCTTTCAAGGCTTCCTTTTCAGGATCAAGAAAAGAAGCATCAGTATTTTCAACGCCCAGCTGATCTGACAATATTTTAAAGAAATTAATTTTCAAGATCACACAAATTTGCCACAGTCTATCGATTTGAATTGTTGGTCTGCTCAACAGATAGTAGGTTGTGGCATTACTTAATCTCAATTTACGAGCTAAGTCTGCCGGGCGAAGGCCTTGTTTCTTCATTTCAGCCATTACCAGCTCATTTACAGGAATATATTTACTCATTTTAGGAATGTAATTAATGGTTCGAAGAATGATTTCTATCTAAAGTTACGATATCTATAATGGATTTTTCGGTTATTTAGAAGTAAGTTTCGATATTTCTGAAAGATTTTTCAGATGTTTTGAGGCAAAAATCGATATTCTTAATCCATTTTTCGATTTTTAAATGAAATTTACCTCTCTCTTATAGAGTTATCCCTCTATTATATCGAATTCTTATTCATTACTGATTCTTCCAAAGCTCAAAATAATGCAAACAGGCATAATAAAAAAAAGCCACTCCAAATAAATGGAATGGCTTTGTATATATTGTATTTGTTGTTGTTTACAAATTGAAAGCTTCTTTCACTTTCTCGATGTAGTCTAATTTTTCCCAAGTAAATAATTCTACTTCCATTTCAATATTTTCGAAATACGGAGA
>JAQBBZ010000326.1:0-22002 GCA_032125735.1 Labilibaculum sp. | reverse complement strand
GAGAAAGATGAAAACATTACCGTTTTAATGAGACAAATTGCCGGTGCTGTTGCTCGTCGTATTGTTTCTTACTCGGTAGAAGGTGAAAAAGTTGATCAGTGTCAGCAGGAAGGTTTCATTAAATTTGGTTCAAGAGTAGATTTATATCTTCCATTGGGAACTAAAATTGATGTGAAATTAAACCAAAAAGTAACTGGTTCTCAAACCATCATTGGGCGTTTCTCAGATTAATTTAATCTTAACATTTCTTTATCGGTAATAATTTTTCAGGTCTGATCTGTAAAAAGTCGTAACTTCGAGATTGCGAACTTTTAAAGATCAATATCATGACAAAAATTATTGGATTTATTGCAATTGCCTTAATTTGCATACCATCCTTTGCAAGTTTCGGACAACAAACGGACGTTCCTGCATTTCTTAGCCCAAAACTTGAATTTGTTTGGGAAAGCGAAAACACTCTTGAAATTCCAGAATCGGTATTTTATGATGATGACAATGCTTGCATTTATGTTTCCAATATTAAAGGAACACCAAGCAATCAGGATGGAAATGGCTACATCTCTAAGCTAAACCTAAAAGGAGAAATCACCAATCACAAATGGATTACCGGACTTGATGCTCCTAAAGGAATGGCCAAATACGGCAATTTCCTTTTTGTAAGTGATATTAACGATTTAGCAGTTATTGATATTGCTAAAGGTGAAATTGTAAAGAAATATCCTGCCCCGACAGCCATCTTCCTAAATGATGTAACCATTAATCCCAAAACCGGCACCGTGTATGTCTCTGATAATATGACAGGAAGTATTCACCGTCTTAAAAATGGAAATTTTACAGTCTGGTTAAAGGACGATCAACTCGATCATGTAAATGGATTAACTTTTAAAGATGATTTCCTTTGTGCGGGAGTTCTCAACAAGATTCTCAAAATTGAGACAGACACGCAACTTATCAAAACACTGGTTAATAACACAAAAAGCATTGATGGTTTACTGAGTATCGGTGAAGAAATCTGGATAACTTCCGACTGGGTTGGAAACATTCAAATGATTGATAATGGCGATATCAAAAAATTGCTTAGTTCTGCCGAACAGCAAATAAATGCGGCCGACTTAGGCTATATTCCCGAACAAAAAATTATTTTAGTTCCTACATTTCACAACAATCGGGTTATCGCCTATCAATTAAAATTATAAATTTATGGATTTACACATTAAAAATCAGCTATTTGTGGTTTGCGGGGCTACATCTGGATTTGGAAATGCAGTACTGAAAAATTTGCTTACTGATGGCGCTAAAGTGATTGCGATTGCTCGCGGACAAGAAAAACTGGATGAATTACAAAAGTCCAATCCAGATCAAATAGAAGCCTTTTCTGGTGACATCACACAATCGGAGACGATTTACTTACTGTTGGAGAAAATTGGCAATAGGAAGCTCTCCGGTGCTTTTGTGAATGCTGGTGGTCCCCCTGCAATGAAAACCCTGGAAACAAAACTAGATGATTGGGACAATGCCTACCATCAGCTATTGCGATGGAAAGTAGAATTGACCCAGGCTCTTGTTCCTTTGATGATAAAAGAGAGTTACGGCAGAATGGTTTTTTTAGAAAGCTCTTCGGTGAAACAACCCATTGACAATTTGGTTTTGAGTACCTCGCTGCGCCTTTCGGTTGTCGGTTTTGTAAAAACCCTTTCGCAGGAAATTGCAGAATCGGGAGTAACACTAAACATTATTGGCCCTGGATATCATGTAACTCCGGCAATTAACCGATTATTAGACAAAAAAGCTGAACAGGAAAATATCACTTCTCAGGAAGCTAAAGATAAAATTGCCTCGGGCATCAGAATGAAACGAATGGGAAACCCTGAAGATCTGGGACAATTAGCTACATGGCTTCTCTCCCCTTCCTCGGGCTACATCACTGGCCAAACCATAAGCGTTGATGGCGGGCAAATACTAGGAATACACGGATAAGTAACAACTCCCAAAGAATTAAGTTCTTTGGGAGTTTGTTTTTTGCGCTTATTTCTTTGCTTTTCTTCTTTTTCTAAACCTCAGTACAAAAGGGTACAATATGCCAATAACAACAGCAAATGGCCACAAGTGAATGATTCCTATAAAAAAATCAACAAAGCCAGACCATCCATTAGATATGGCATGTTTAAACCGTAAAGCAAATCGGGCTTGTTTTGTTGCACTCAATTGAATGTCCTTTTCTTCATTTAAACGCAAACGAAGAGTACTGTATCCAACCTGATCACTCAAGTATTTTAATCGTCCTTGCGTGCTTTCAATTTCTTCTTCAATACCACGAATCTTCTCTTCAATTTCAAGAATATCCTTTACTGTTTTAGCTGATTTTAACAACACACGGTATCTCTCCAAGTACTTCAATTTGCTTTCCAATCTACTTTCCAAATCAATAAACTGGTCTGTAACATCTCTGGCTACAATTTCTTTACTGCTTAGCTTGCCGCTTCCCATTTCAATATTAGCGATCAAACTTTCAAAATTTACAGAAGGAACCCTAATTGTTAATTCATACGACAATTCATTATAGCCGTCGTTGTAACTTTCATTTGCATAGTAGGCGTCATAAATCTTTAGTAAACTATCAGTCTGCTGTTTTGCTTTTTTCAGGTTGGATACTTCAACTACAATACGACCATCTTTGATGATCTTCTTTTTGTTGGTCTCAACATTGTTAACCTCTGGCAATGGAATTGTTGGATTATTACCTGCTTGTCTTGTCATTGGAATCATCTCCTCTTCCATTTCCATCATATTAACATCAGAACTTCCAGATTCGCAGGAACTCAAACATATAATGGTGAAAAAAAGTAATAGTATCTGTTTCATAGTCCTCATCTTATAAAAAATTTTTTGATTCTAAAATTTCAAAATATCCAGAAGTATGGATGTAATAGCTTTTATCGGTTACCCAGAGCTCCATTTCCTCGGCTGTTGATTTTTTAGTTTGATATTGGTAAGAATCATATTTTAGTTTCTTTCGCATTTTCGGACTCAAATATTCAATTTCCATTTCCAAGGCACAGGTATCTTTCTGATTTAAGACCACAAGAGGTGCTTCTTTTAATTGATCGGGATTCTCCAAATAAGAATAGTAGTCCAATAATTTTTGAATATTGATATGATATTCCTGCAGCTTCAACTGATCTACTTCTACTAACTAATTGCCAGATTGAGAATGCACATTCAAAAAATAGTTGTCGCCCTCTTTTACTATTTGACCAAAATCATAAATAGAATCATCAACATCAGCAAACAACAAATAAGTTTGTTTCTCGGCCAAATCAATGGTATCACCTAAAACAGGATGAAGAATTACAAGTTCTTTTTGGGCAAAAACTGAGTGGAGACAAAAAAGAATAAGCATATTGAGAAATACTGCCTTTACTACGTTCATAGCGCGCAATTTTTTGATTCAATTATCTCTTTTTCTTCATTAATACTGGTTCATAAAAACGATCTCTCACAATAATTTAGTTCTCGATCGATTTCCAAACATGTTCTCCCTTGATCAAAACAGTAAAAAAATTGAATAAAGGAGCTTATAGACTAGTGGTAATCTCTGCTTAAAATGGAACTAAACATTCCTTTAAGAACAAAATCATAAAAGGACTCGCTGTCTTAATATAATTTTCCTGATCATCTCCCCAATAACCTTTTTGCTCAGCATCAAATTTCAGATCTTGATATCGATCCGAATCCTTCCTCAACTTTTTCTTCATTTTCGGACTTAAATATTCAATGTCCATTTCCAAGGCACAGGTATCTTTCTGATTTAAAACCACAAGAGGTGCTTCTTTTAATTGATCAGGATTCTCCAAATAAGAATAGTAGGCCAATAATTTTTGGATGTTGATATGATATTCCTGCAGCTTCAACTGATCTACTTCTAGTAACTGCTCGCCGGATTGAGAATGCACATTCAAAAAATAGCTGTCTCCTTCTTTCATCACTTGACCGTAGACATAAGTAGAATCATCAACATCAGCAAACAACAAATAAGTTTGTTTCTCTGCCAAATCAATGGTATCACCCACAACAGGATGAAGAATTACAAGTTCTTTTTGGGCAAAAACTGAAAGACTGCCAACTAAAAACAGAATGCTTACGAATAGATTTTTCATGACGTTTACTAATTTTCTGATACAATCAATTGATTAACAACATGAATTTAATCAATTTAATCCTTACATGCATTTACAATCCTTAAAATTATGATCATATTCTTTTAGTTTAGAATGAAACAATATTCCAAAGAGATCGATATGCTTATCCGCTATGAGGAAAATTCACCAGCTCCATTTTCTGCAGTTATAATTTAACCGGTGCGCGGTAAACTGTCCAAACTCATATCTCAATCGTGTTAGATATTACCTGCCGAGGATATAACATTGTAAAAATTCAGAGCTGATGCTCAATTCCCACAACCAACATACAAGCTCCCCACACTTACATTTCCAGTCCCTTAAGCTACATACGAATTCCCTTTAGCTACATTCACACTCCCTTGCGTTACATTCAGATTCCCAGAAGCTACATTTGGAGTGTTTTGAGTTACATTTTGACTCCCGAAGCCAACAATCACATTACCAAGAGTAACATTAAATGAAGCAATCAGTAAAAATAATCTGCAACTATCAATACTAAAGCTATCAGATTATTTTATCTTTTGCGGCGAAACCAGCTTTGCACTTTCCTTTTTTGAATGGTAAGTTTCAATTTAGTTGTCTTGAAGTATTGATGTGTTTTGCTAGTCAGTTTCTCTTGCAAGCTTAGTCGTTCGGAGAGAATAAACTCATTTAATATTTTAGCAAATTCGGGAGTTCGTAAGTATCCATAGGATTTGTGAGGATTAGCAAACCCATTTATTTCGTAGTTGTTTACGACTAATAAATCGACTGGTTTTACCCCAAATTTATTCTCGGAAAAATCATCGGACAATTGATAGTTAAGCGCAACATTGTCCAATATATCAGAAAAGTTATACCAATTTTTATATACTGAAGGAGGCGTAATCATGAAGCTTTGTCCATTTAATTTTTGCCTTTGCTCTGCCGCAATTTTACCAACAACAATGGGTAATCCTAAAGGTGAACCTATTGTTACCAGGGTGTGAATTTTTATATGGTTAGCTAAAAAAGTTAATACATCAAAAGCAATAATTGAACCCATCGAATGTGCAACCAACATGATATTATCATTCTTATACTTTCCAAGTACTTCCACCAACCTCTGTCGAATCAAATCTTTTGTTTTAGTGATGGTTTTAGCACCAATATTCGTTTCATCTTTATAATAGATCTCTAAATCATGAAAATATTTACCTAAAATAGCATCAGATATAAAGGAATAATTTAATGTAAAGTCCGCATTTAGAAAAATTCGATTTAGTTGTCGGGTCAAAAATCGAATGACCTTTTTTCTTGTATCATGATTTTCTCGTGGAAGTTCTCTGCTTGGCTTTGCATAAATTTCATCCAGATAATAAGGACTGTCCTTATCTTTTTCAAACTGATTCAATGGTTTATCATACAAAACATCTGCCCAGTACACCATTTCATGCTTAGGAAGATAAGCTTTGTATTTATTTTTCTTTAAACCTTCGATCATGGCACGCTCCCACCAACGTTCCAATAAGTCTTTTGGTGGCTTATTCCCTAAACCATGAATTTGAATGATAACATTTGCCATTGCCAACTACTCCTATTTTGTTTGTATATTCTTTGTTACCTGCTCTGTTATCCATGCCGCACGATCGGTTGTAATCCCATCAATTCCATAATTAATCAGCAATTCTGATTTTTGCGGACTATTAACAGTCCAGGTATAAACCAGCAAGCCAGCATCCTGGAAGGCTTTAATAAAATCTTTAGTCAGCAGTTTTCCTGCCCACACATCTACGCCATCAAAATTTAATTCTTTCGTCTTTTTAATGAGACGATTTTTAGATTTACAAATCAACCACCATGGTAAATAATAATCCAGATCGAGCAACCAAAGCATTCTATATTCCGGCATTATTTTTTTTGCTTTGGCAAGAGTGTCACTGTCAAATGCGATAATTTCTATTTGTGAATTTTGGAGCTTCGATTCAGCCAAATCGATCTTTAAGTGATTCAATAAATCTGAATTACTTTTTAATTCGATAATTAATCTGCCATAATTGGGAACCGTTTTTAAGACTTCTTGTAGCGAAGAAATGTGCTCACCCTTCCATTTCGAATCTTTAAAAGAACCAGTATCTAGTTTTTTCAATTCCTTAAAAAAGGATTTCTTAATAATCATTTTCCTGTTGGATACCCGAGAGGTATCCTCATCGTGAATCACCACAATCTGCTTATCTTTGGTTAGATGAACATCAATCTCAACCGCTGATGCTCCTCGCTCCCATGCTAAATTAATTGCTGCTAAAGTGTTTTCCGGAGCATCAAAAGATTCCCCACGATGAGCTATAATTACATTTTTCATACAGTTCCTTAAATCCAAAGTGAAAATAGTAACTATTTGTCGTTTACAGATTTAAAATATCTTTTTTTTAATGATACTCAGAAAAACAATCCACATCTACTATTCGAAAGCGTAAGATATCGAAAACACATTTGAATATTTTGCGATGGATCGATCTCCAATATCAGTTAAAGCATAATCGAGTTGGAAATTTTTATACCGAATACCTAAGCCCAAATTTGGCTGAAAAGTCCACGACTTAGTTTGATCAAAATCTGTTTCTTCCTGAAAATTACTTACTCCAGCGCGAAGAAATATAAACTGTTTGTACGAAGCTTCCAATCCAATGTGAGGATCTATACTAATTGGATCTCCTTGAATCAAAACATTTCTTTGTCCATCAAAAGTCATATCCATATCGAGCTCGGTCAGTAACGAAAATTTATCTGATATGGCGAATTCCCGGCTTAGCGCAAGAATCAATCTTGGTAAAGTAATTTCAGTTGAATTCTCGGGTATTTCGTTGCCTGTAATTTCAAACACTTTCTCTAAATCTCCTGTTTTAAATACCCATGCATTAAATGTACTTGTTGCATCCCTTAGAACTGCACCCATTCGCCATTTTTCTTTTCGATAAGTTCCTGCAATATCGAATCCAAAACCGTAGGCCGAAGCAAAATCACCTGTATGTCGATAAATCAATTTCACATTTCCCCCAATACTCAATCCTTCGATTCCGGTTTTTCGCGAGTAAGAAAAAAGAAAAGCATAATCAGCTGCCGAGAAAGTTGTGACTAAATCGTATCGGATGTTTCCATCTTTATCAATCAATTCCAAAGTATTCGGAATATCATCAACACCATAACGGATCAAACTTAATCCAACCGCGCTTTTCTCGTTAATTTTCATGCCAAATCCCAAATAATCGTAGGCCGACAAGCCTCCAAAATATTCCGCATGCATTGCCGAAACCTGAAATTTTGTTCCTAGCTCGACTAAATTTGCAGGATTCCAATAAGACGATTCTACATCATTTTGAGAAGCTACTGTGGCATTTCCCATTCCAAAAGATCTTGCACCAACTCCAATAGACAGGAATTCATTACTATATGTAGGAGCTGAAGTCTGGCTAAATACCGAACCAGCAACACATAAGCAAACCAATAATGCAATAATTCTGAACATATATTTAATTTTCATTGACAGGTAAAAATACTATGCTTTTTTTAAACTCAGGCATAGAGACGAAAGAAATCATAAGTTTCAAAAAAATCCACTATTTTTGTGGCGAACTATTCAAAATCGAATTTCATGTCAGAAGCAAAAGGGATTATCAAACACATTCCAAACTCAATTACTTGTTTAAACCTACTATCAGGATGTACAGCCAGCCTTATGGCGATGGAAGGCTATTTAGTTAATGCTGCTTTTCTAATTCTTTTAGCTGCTTTATTCGACTTTTTTGACGGCTTAGCAGCTCGTGCACTAAAAGCATATTCTCCTATGGGAAAAGAGCTCGATTCACTAGCCGATATGGTTAGTTTTGGTTTTGCTCCTGGAGTTATTGCTTTGGCTTACCTCAAAGCTGCTGTTCTTGGTAGTACTTCCGCAGATTTTGTTCCTGCTGATTTGAGTTATTCACAAATGGCAATCTTACTATCTGCATTTATTATCCCGATATTTTCAGCCTTACGATTGGCTAAATTTAATGTAGATACCCGACAAACTTCCTCTTTTATTGGCGTACCAACTCCAGCAAATGCAATGTTTTGGGCTTCTCTCCCATTGGTGATGTTCTATGGAGATTATCCACTAATTAAAGAATGCTTATCTAATGAATTCATTATAATTGGAGCTATCCTGATAACATCCTACTTATTGGTTGCAGAAATCCCAATGTTTGCGCTTAAAGTAAAAAGCCTTTCCTGGAAAGAAAATAAAATCCAATACTCGTTTCTAATCAGTTTACTGATATTAACTATCCTTTTAAAATGGTTGGTGATTCCAATGATTCTATTCGTTTACATTATCTTCTCGTTGATTAACAACATGATCAGAAAAAAATAAACAAATCTTTTTGCAGATACAAGATAAAAAGAAGACTAAAATGATGATTTCATTTTAGTCTTTTTTAAATTCAAAATATTTCGATAAAACTAGATCTCTCTTGTCTCTTTCGCTTTAAAATAAGCTTCAAAAAAACGATACGATTGCCAAATTACAACAGCTGCAACAACAAAAATAATTACTCTCGCCATAGCTCCCAGCTCAATTAAATCGGAGATGTTTGACATATCCGGATAACGTATCATTAGATAAAAACCAATACTGTTATTTACGAAGTGAATAAAAATACACAAGAAAAGTGATTTGGTTTTCCAATACAAATACCCAAGCGCAAAGCCCACTAATAATCCAACAACAAACTGCCACGGATTTAAGTGCAATACACCAAAGAATATAGAAGACCATAAAATTGCTTTCCAAGGCCTATAATTCTTTAGTAAGCCATCGAGAACAATTCCCCGCATCAATACTTCTTCCAAAATTGGAGCCGCAACCGCAACCACTAAAAAACCAAAAACATTTGGCTTTACAGCATCCTTAAACATCTCTAACAACCACTCTGGCAAAGGAACCCAACTGGTTATTTCCACATTTATAATTAATATGGCCATTGTCATTATAACTACCATAGGCAAAATTACAACAGGGAATGCATTTAGCGTTAATGTACTCTTGTTTTTAGGGTTCTTACCCCACCACGATCTGGTAATCAGGATTAAAATACCCAGTGGCAACACATAATTTAATAGAGAAAACAGATTGCTCTGAATATCAATACCCATTACTTGAAGTAACCCTACTGGAATAGCATAGCCGATTGTAACTAATAGAAATAATCCAAGAATCCCCCATCCCTGTTTAATTGTTGGATAAGCCATTTCTGTTTCAAATGCCACCTCTTCCACTTTAGTTTCTGTTATAATTTCATTCATTTTTCTGATATATTTTTACTTTTTTTTATTACAATCTGAGAGCCCATCACTTTCATCATTTCACTGTAAAATTCTCTTAAAATGTCATAATACTTTTGTTTGTCCTTTAACACCTGAAATATTTTCCAATTTATCTTTTCGATAGTATGACAATTTAATATTCGCTTGATCGAATCCTTCCTCCTTTACTATTTTTATTCGTACATGATGAAAATATCGGATTACAGAATAACTTAAATCAACAGAACATGTTTTACTCAGAACAACAGCAGATGCATCCTTTTCGTAAGAACACTCTTTTAAGGCAAATTCATCTTTAGATATCTTACCATATTTAATTTTTTGGGCATTCAAGGTACAGATAGTAAACTGTAAAAAAAGCAGTAATAAAACTAAATGCAAAATAGTTTTCATAAGAAATAGTTTAGACCGTTTAAAATAAACAGAATATTTACATTTTATACTCTTATTAATTATCCTTATTCTAAAAACTCACTCAAGATCATCAATCTAGATTTATTAAAAATTACAGAATCCTCAAATCATAAGAATTAAAGATTGGATAAATCGCTAACTTTCCCCTAAATAAAGCGTAATAAAAGCGATATAAATAAAGTCTTTACTATACTAAAATATTGGAAAGACAGCATTAACTGAATAAATCATGATCCGAAATATTGTTGTATTTTTTTTATTCCTGGTTATTTCTTCATGTTCTCAAGAAACTAAACAATCAAAAGACTCTGCTGATATTAAATCATCGGTATATATTTTATTAAAAGAGAAAAAACAGAATTACTATAAAATGATTCATGAAAACTATGATTCATCCCGAATTGTACTTCAAGAATTATTGTTCTCCCTTGACACCTTATCTGGATCAAACAAAAAATACGCAGCTCAATTTTACTCAAGTATTGCGAGTGAAGAATTTTTAAAACAAGGTCCGGCTGTATCCGATAGTTTAATGGAGATTGCAAAAAACCTTCTTAATAACTACAGCGACTCCGCAGGCTATGTCGATTTTTATCTTAACGAGGGACTTATTTTTCGAATAAAAGGAGAAAATGATTCGGCTGTTACGAGCTATAAAAAGGCAATTACAATTGCTGAAAATTATAAGGATACTCTAGGTTTGATTCCCTGCATGACCAATTTAGGTACCGTAATGCTGGAGCAAAATAATAATGAAGAAGGTATAGAATACCTTAAAGCTGCCTTAAAATTATGCAATAAGGATAAGTATCTTCAAAACAAAGCAGATTTAAGTAATAATCTTGGCGTGGCTTACGAACGCAGAGGCAATTATTCTACTGCTCTGGAATATTACAGAAGTTGTTTAAGTATTATGGAAGAAATTGGATCTGAACAAAATTTGCTGAATCCAATTAATAATATGGCAAATATCTATCTTGAATTAGGCAATGATTCATTAGCTCTTATCAATTACATGAAAGTTAAAGAGATAGCGAACAGAACCAAAAACCCTCAGCTTGAAGCAACTGCATTAATTAATTTGGGAAATTTGCATTATACAAATAAAGACCTAACTAAGTCGTACCAGTTTGCGAATGATGCCTTTGAGATTCTTAAAAACATTCCGGAATCCTACCTCCATTCTGTTCTCTATTTAAATATAGGAGCGATAGAAAAGGATCTTGGAAACTTTGATAAAGCATTAGAATTTTTAAATAAATCCTTAGAAATTAGTAATAAACTACATTTTATAAATTCAATAAATGAAAGCAAACTATATATTGCTGAAGTTTATTTGCAACAGAATAAATTCTCACAAGCTAAAAAATTAGCACTAGAGGCATATTATTCCGCTCAAGAAAACCATAATCTTGATTTTAGCTATAAGACTGCCTTAATTTTAGGAAAGGCCTGCAAAGGAATGAACGAGACAAAGAATGCTTTAAAATTCTATGATCTATACGAAAAACATTATTCTCAGTTTTCGGACACCCTAAACACGAAACAGAACAAAACTTTTGCTTACCGATATGAACTCCAAAAAAATAATGCGAAAAATAAACAATTACTTTTGCAGCAAAAAATTCAAGAGCAAGAAATACTGACTAAAGAACAGCAGATTTATCAACAAAAGATTTTAATTATATTGGGATTTGTGGTGGGAATCAGCTTATCGATAATTACTGGATTGTACATGTTTAAGACAAAAGCCAAACATAAAACAAATCGAATACTTGAATTAAAAAATAAAGAAATTCAAGAAAAAAATATGCATCTGCTAAATGAAAACAAATTTAAAAACAAACTGTTTTCAATCGTGTCGCACGATATAAAAAGTCCACTGATATCTCTGCACAATTTCCTAACTCTTCTCGAAATGGATGACCTGAATGAGAAAGAAAAAGAAGAATTAAGAAATGAGACCATGGCTAAAACTGAAATTACTCTTAACATGGTTGAGGATCTTCTGCTGTGGACAAAGCAACAGTTGAATGATAATCCTGTTCAATACAGCCAGATCAATTTTTGTCAATTATTAGATGAGGTACTCGGAATGTTTTCATCAATTGCCAAAGAAAAGAACCTCGAAATAGTTAAAGCATGTGAAAGCAATATCTGGATTAGTTCAGATCCAAACATTGTAAAAATGCTAATCCGTAACTTAATTTCCAATTCCTTAAAGTTTACTCCTTCGGGTGGTAAAATAACAATTGGTCTAAATAAAACCAAGGAAGATTTCACTATTTCTGTTAAAGATACTGGTAAAGGGATTCCTCCAGAACACCAATCAAAAATATTTGATGAAGAAGATATTTATTCTTCTTCTGGTGATCATATGGAACTCGGTCACGGAATAGGCCTAAAACTTTGTAAATACTTTGTTGAAAAGAACAAAGGTGAAATTTGGTTTGATTCTGATCCCGGAAAGGGAACAAGTTTCTTTGTCACCCTTCCTAACGAAAACTTATCTTTAAGGAATTAATTTTCGGTTCATTACCTCATTTTGTTTCAAAATAGCTTCCTTATGAATCATTCGCAATAATTGCGTAATGAATGGTTCTGATAAGCCTAAAGACGTTCCCAACTCTATTCCTCTTTCACGAACCTTTTCCCATCGCTGAAGTTGAAGAATAGTCATATTCTTCTCTGCTTTGTATTCACCTATCCCCTCTACAATGTTCATTCTTTGAGCAAGCAATTCTATCAACTGAGAATCTACTGAATCTATTTGGTCACGATACTTTTCAAGCTGATTTTCCCCAATATCATCAATGGAAGGTAAACGACAAACCAAGCCTCTTAAAACCTGATCTAAATCAGCAGGTGTTAATTGTCGTTCTTGATCATCTACTGCATCAGCAGTATTATAACAACTCTCAATCATTAAACCATCCATATTCAAGTCCAATGCCTTTTGTGCCATTTCCGGAACATATTTCCTTGCTCCAGCAATATGACTCGGGTCACAAAGAATTGGAAGATTATGAAATCGCGATTTCAATTCAATAGGAATTTCCCATTTAGGAATGTTACGAAGGATGGTTTTCTCAAACGGATAAAATCCTCTGTGAATTGCTGCCATTCTTGAAATACCAGCTTTATTAATTGTTTCCAAAGCCTCAATCCATAAATTAATATCAGGATTTATTGGATTCTTTACCATTACTGGAACATTCATTCCTTGCAGAGCACTGGCAAGTTCCCGAACCGAAAACGGGTTAGAGGTGGTTCTGGCACCGATCCATAAAATATCAACATTATGCCTTAGGCACATTTCAACATGCTTTGGTGATGCCACCTCGACCATGGTAAGTAAACCTGTTTCCTGCTTAACTTGATTCAACCATTGCAAAATATCCAAGCCTCTATCTCCAAAAGACTTGACTGCAGTTTGAGGTTTCCATACCCCTGCTCGAAATATTTTAACCTGATCTACTTTTTTTAGTTCTCTGGCAGTATTTAATAATTGTTCTTCTGACTCGACAATCGATGGACCACTTATCACTATTGGTCTTGTATCCAACTTTTTAAACCAAGTATTCATTGGCTTACAATTCTCCAATCCGCTCATATCTACATTTTTATGCTGTCTAATACCAACGCTGATATTTGTCGCACAAAAATACACTTTTAAATGACATCGGGAAACATTAGTCAACAGCTTCATCAAATTTATTTTCCCTACACATACGCTACTTCAAAGGATAATATTCATTGAAAACGTCATCGTTATAGATAGATTTTATAAGCTCATATAAAAAATCAATAAACATTTAATTTACAACCAGTTAAACTAATTATCCGAAAACTAAACATCATCAAAGCTATTGATTTTAAAGCTGTCCCATAAATTTGTATGCCTAATTACTAAATCATGTGTTTTATTTCACAAAATATTCAAAATCTGTAAAGGTCTCTGTTTAATATCAATTAAACCCCACAAAATCAAGATATTAACAACCACCACCCTTATTGGTATTAAAACCACATTAAAATCAGCTTATTAGCATCATATTATTTAGAGTCCTTCACAAATGGAATTAATTATTTATATTTGAGTTACGACGCAATCGTATGTAAAACATAAAAGAGTTAAACAACCACAGGTAAAACGCCCTGAATTCAAGGAATTAAAACACTTATTTAGAATGATTTAAAAGAGCGTTTTTATTCTCATTTTAATTTCTTTCCATTCGGTAAAATGGATATACCAAAACAGAAAACTAACCTAATTGCATAATGAAAGAAGAAACATCAAACAACAGCAGACGAAAGTTCCTTAAAAGTATTGGACTTACCGTTGGCGCTGCAGGTGTTGTTAGTGGATTTTCTCTTCTTGGCGCGGCAAAAGCTGCAGCTCAAGAACCAGGAGAAACTGTAAATCTGTTAACACAAGATGGACAACTAGTTCAAGTTGATAAAAATCAATTGCGCCCAACAGTAAGCGAACCTCTTACTGAATTACAAAAAAGAGGTCGTGAAGGTATTGCTGGAAAATCTTTTGTAATGGTTATCGACCTTAGTAAATGTAGAAATGCTAGAAAATGTATGGATGCATGTCAAAATCATCACCAGCTAAGACCCGACCAACACCATATTAATGTTCTTCAAATGCAGGATGCAGAACACACGGCCCCTTATTTTATGCCAAAACCTTGTCAGCATTGCGATAACCCACCATGTACCAAGGTTTGCCCTGTTGATGCAACCTTTAAACGTCAGGATGGAATTGTTTTGATCGATAACGAAAGATGTATTGGTTGTAGATTCTGTATTGCAGCTTGTCCTTACTCAGCACGAATTTTCCAATGGACTGAACCAAAGGATGCTGAAAAATATAAAAACCTAACCTACAACATTGAAGCCAATGTTCCTCAAAAGAAAGGAACCATAAGCAAATGTTTATTCAGTGCCGACAGACTTCGCGAAGACAAGCTTCCTTCTTGCGTTTCGTCCTGTCCAAATGGGGTTTACTATTTTGGTGATCAAAATGAGGATGCAGTTACAAACGGAACAACTCACGAAACCGTTCGTTTTTCTCAATTAATAGAAGAAAATGCGGGATATACGTTAATGCCCGAATTAGGAACAAAACCTCGTGTTTACTACTTGCCTCCTAAAAACAGAGCATTTGAGTTTAATGGTGATCTTCTGAACCCTGAAAATCTTCATTAAAAAAACCTTGTTTTCCATTTCAAAAAAAGAATAATAAACAGATTTTATTTGCCCTAAATAATTTAATCTTATGAATGACTTACCAAAACAGGAAGAAACAACTCTTTCGTTTGAAAAGATCAAAGAAGACATTCTACGTCCAATGCAAAACCACAAAGGATTAGAACTTTGGATAGCTTTTCTATTAACTGTGATTGGTGTTTGCGCTTGGGCGTACTACGTACAATTACGCGATGGATTAGGAGTTACCGGTATGCGCGACTACGTATCCTGGGGATTGTATATTGCCAATTTTGTATTTTTTGTAGCAGTTAGTTTGGTTGGAATGTTGATTTCCTCCATTCTTGGCTTGCTCCGAATAGAATGGATTACGCCGATATCAAGAATTGCCGAAATAATAGCAGTTGCCTTTGTTGCTGTAGCAGGTTTGGTTATTATTATGGATATGGGGCGTCCCGATCGGGTAGTTAACGTTCTCATCCATGGACGTTTTCAATCTCCAATTCTTTGGGATATAACCGTAGTAACAACCTACCTCACAATCAGTCTTTTATTACTGATATTACCAATGATTCCCGATTTGGCGATCTGTAAGAATGAATTAAAGAAATCATCTCCGATCATGAAGAAACTATACAACATTCTTTCATTCGGTTATATTAATACTCCTGCTCAGTACAAGCATTTACACAAAATGATCAAAACATTAATGATTTTAATTGTTCCTGTAGGTTTAGCAATTCACACGGTAACTTCGTGGTTGTTCGCTGCAACTTTACGTAACGGTTGGGATACAACAATTTTTGGTCCCTACTTCGTAGCAGGTGCATTTGTAGCTGGTTCTGCAGCCTTAATTGTTGCCATGTATTTTTTCCGCGTTAGTTATAAACTTCAGGATTATATTACTGATGTACAATTTGATAACATGGGCAAGCTAATGGTAGCTGTTTGTTTGGTCTACCTGTACTTTAACCTGAATGAATTTCTGGTACCCGGTTACAAAATGAAAACTGGTGACGATATTCATTTAAAAGAATTATTTGTTGGCCACTGGGCGGTAATGTTCTGGGGATCACAACTATTGGGAAATATCATCCCAGTTATGTTATTGGTTACAAAAAAATTCAGGAAGCCATTACCGATTATGATTATTTCTCTTTTTATTTTGGCTGGCGCCTGGATTAAAAGATATGTAATTGTTATTCCAACATTACTTCATCCACATTTACCCATTCAGAATGTACCCGAGAATTTTGTACACTACTATCCTTCTGCAATCGAAATTTCGGTAACTGTTTTAAGTTTTGCCTTGGCACTCTTAATCATCACCGTTTTATCCAAAATTTTTCCAATTATACCGATTTGCGAAACAGCCGATAATAAAGGGATTAAATACAAAATTGAAGCTTAAAAACATACGAACAATGAAAAATACTATCAAAATAATTGCCAGTTTGTTTCTACTTTTTGTATTCACAGCCTCAGTTGTAAATGCTCAAAATTGGCAGGCTCCGGTAGCGTCGAAAAAGAAACAAAATCCTTACGAAGCCAGCACAAGAAATATTAGCTCTGGTAAAAAGATTTACAATATTAATTGCAAATCCTGTCATGGTGATGCTACCTTGGGAAACATGTTACCTCTTCAACCAGTTGCTCCTTCCGATTTAGGATCGCAAGCTTTTCTAATACAGACTGATGGAGAAATCTATTACAAAATAAACAAAGGAAACGGCTCAATGCCAACCTTCGAGAAAACCTTAAGCGACGAAGACAAATGGATGGTAATAACCTATCTGCGCTCCTTCGATCAAAACAAGAAGGAAAGCAAGAAAATTGCGGATGTAAAGAATCCTGAAGTGACTGATGTTAAACTTCTTATTGACATTAACAAGGAGGAGGAAAAAGTATTAGCAAATCTAACCGGTGTAACTGAAAAAGGTGATCGTGTTGCCTTGCAAGGCATTGAACTAAGCGTAAAGGTTAAAAGAAGCTTTGGCTATTTAGATATTTCTGGTGACGATGCTTACACAAACGAAAAGGGTAATGTAGAGATTCATTTCCCTGCAGATTTACCTGGCGATCGTGAAGGGCATGTGACTCTTTTAGTTCAAGTTACTGATGATGCCTTCTACGGAGACGTGAGTATTGACAGAATTGCAGACCTTGGACTTCCAACTAATCCAGTAAATCCATTAGACGAAAGAGCTATGTGGGGAACCAGAGCAAATGCTCCTATTTGGATTATTTTAAGCTATTTGGGTGGAGTAATAAGTATTTGGGGTGTTATATTCCTTGTCCTTTTCCAACTGATAAAATTGCCTAAGCTGGCAAAAACAAAAGAGTAAAATTTACTTGACATCCTCATCCTTCTTTGATTTTGATGGACGACCTAACTTATACAATAGGTAAGCCATCCCAACCAAAAAGTGTAAGGCTGTAATTCCAGCTACAATGTAAATAAGAGTTGAATCGCTAGTCATATCTGATAATTTAAGACTGAGAGGTCTGCAAGATGGTTAAAATGCAGGAAGAAACAAAAAAACACATTTGTGTACACTGTGGTGATGACTGTGGTTCACATCCCGTTATTTGGGATGAGAAGCCATTTTGTTGCAATGGCTGTTCTACTGTATATCAGATTCTGCACGAAAATAAACTTTGCACTTACTACGATTTTGAATCCAACCCAGGAATTAAAATTGAGTCCGGAAAATACAAAGAAAAATATGCCTTTTTAGATGATCATGAAATTGCAGAGCAACTTTATGAATTCGCAGAAGGAAACATCCGTAAACTAAGCTTTTATATCCCAAGCATACATTGTAGTTCTTGTATTTGGTTGCTGGAACATCTTTACATTTTGAATCAGGGAGTGATTAAATCGATGGTGAATTTCGTTAAAAAGGAAGTTGCCATCACTTTCAATTCCGATGAAATATCCATTCGGGAGTTGGCTGAACTACTATCTTCAATTCATTATATTCCTGAAATAACATTAGATAAACTTCAGGAAAAACAAAATGAAGATGTAAACAAAAAGCTTCTTTATAAAATCGGTATTGCAGGATTTTGTTTTGGAAACATCATGCTTTTAAGCCTGCCTGAATATGTACCAGGCCACGAGTATTTGGAAGCACATTTCAAAGAATTCTTTGGCATGATGAATTTCCTGCTTGTTTTACCTGTTTTCTTTTACAGTGGAAGCGACTATTTGAAATCTGCAGCTAAAGCATTAAAGCACAAATTCATAAATATTGATGTGCCTATTTCAATGGGAATACTAATGCTATTTATTCAAAGCAGCATAGAAATTCTTACAAGAACTGGTTCTGGCTACATGGATTCCCTTACCGGATTAATCTTTTTCCTTTTAATTGGAAAATGGTATCAGAACAGAACCTATCAAGCTCTTTCTTTTGAACGGGATTACCGTTCCTATTTCCCTGTTGCGGTAAGTAAATTGGAAAACGGAATTGAAATAAGTACTCCTATTGAGAAGCTACAAAAAGGCGATATCATATTAATTCGAAATCAGGAATTGATACCTGCCGATAGCGTATTAATTAAGGGAGAAGCCCAAATTGATTACAGCTTTGTAACCGGCGAATCGAAACCCGTATTTAAAGAAAGCGGAGACCATATTTTTGCTGGTGGTAAGCAAATGGGAAGTGCCATTGAATTAACAATCGAAAAAGATGTTATTCAAAGTCGACTGACTCAATTGTGGAATCAATTTGAAGGCAAAGAAGTTTCAAGCACCAAGCTAAACTCATTAATCGATCAAATCAGTAAATATTTCACCATAGCAATTATTGCCATTGGAATGTTTGCTGGTATTTATTGGCTATTGAATGATTCAAGCAAAGCACTTTTTGCTTTCACATCAGTGTTAATTGTTGCCTGCCCTTGCGCTTTAGCTCTATCAGCTCCATTTGCACTAGGAAATACCATGCGATTGATGGGACGAATGGGAATCTATCTAAAAAGCTCCGACGTAGTTGAAAAATTGAATTCTATAACGAGTATTGTATTTGATAAAACAGGAACGATAACACAAGCCGACGAGGTAAAAGTTAATTTTCATGGAGATACATTAAGTGATGACGATAAAGTCGCAGTAAAATCAGTAACAAGACATTCTACACATACGCTAAGTTCCACTTTGTATGAGTATTACAAAAGTATTCACCACGAAACCGTTGTAGACTACCAAGAACTTCCATCAATGGGAATTTCTGGTACCGTAAATAATCGTAAAATTAAATTAGGTTCTGCCAAATTTATTCATGAAGGAAATACCGAAACCAGTTCATTAAATACAGCAGTTTACCTTTCGGTAGATGGAAAAATAAAGGGCCATTACGCTTTAAGCAATCAATACAGAACTGGTTTATCGGAACTCATAAACGGATTAGCGTCCAGGTATGATTTGCACGTTCTTTCAGGTGACAATGATTCGGAGATGGAAAACTTGAAACAGATCTTTCCTGCCAAATCAATAATTCGCTTCAATCAGTCGCATAAGGATAAATTAGAATACATCAACAATTTAAAGAAAGAAAATAAACGTGTTCTGATGATTGGTGATGGATTAAATGATGCGGGAGCTTTAAAAACAAGTGATGTAGGAATTTCAATTGCAGATGATATTTACCATTTTTCACCTGCTTGCGATGCCATACTGGAAGCTTCAAAATTTCAACAATTAAAGTACTTTCTAAAAATATCAGGAAAAAGTGTTTTAGTCGTAAAGCTAAGTTTCGTACTCTCTTTTCTTTATAATTTATTTGGATTGTATTTCGCAGTACAAGGTGTACTATCTCCTATTGTTGCGGCATTGTTGATGCCAATTAGTTCCATTTCGGTGGTGGCATTTGCAACCTTTTCAACCAATTATATTGCAAGATCAAAAGAGACTAATAATAAATCAGATAACGAATCAGTAGTCGAGTTTGCAAAAACAATCTCATCAGCTAGAAACCCGGTTCAACTAAATTAAATAGAAAATGAGTGTATTGTTCGTTTTAATAGGTGCTAGTATGCTCGTTGCCGGAGGATTTCTGATCGCATTTCTTTGGGCTGTGAAAAAAGGACAATATGATGATACTTATTCTCCGTCGGTTCGGATTTTATTCGACGATCAGGAAAGGGAATCACAAAAAGAAGAAAAAGAACAACAAATAGAAAAGGAAACAACTAAGAAAAACCATAAATCTTAATTTAATGGAAACACAACATTTTTCGTACGATAACAAAATCGTGAAATTTTTCGCCTACGCAACCATTCTTTGGGGAGTAGTTGGAATGTTGGTCGGGCTTTTGGCAGCCTCACAATTGGCATTCCCGATTTTTAATTTCAAATTGGCCTATACCACTTTTGGTAGAATTCGTCCAATTCATACCAATGCGGTAATTTTCGCATTTGTTGGAAATGGAATTTTTACCGCAGTTTATTATTCTCTTCAGCGCTTGCTTAAAGCCAGAATGTTTAATGACAGACTTAGTTGGATCCATTTTTGGGGTTGGCAAGCCATTATTGTTTCGGCTGCAGTAACCTTTGTTTTAGGCATCACAACAAGTAAAGAATATGCTGAGTTGGAATGGCCAATCGATATCGCCATTACCATTATTTGGGTTGTGTTTGGTTGGAACATGTTTGGTACAATTTTAAAACGAAGAGCCGATCACCTTTATGTTGCCATTTGGTTCTATATAGCCACTTTTGTTACAGTTGCCGTTCTTCATATTGGCAACTCTATCGCCCTGCCATACAGCTGGATACAATCTTATCCTGTTTACGCCGGGGTACAAGATGCATTGGTGCAATGGTGGTACGGACATAACGCGGTAGCATTCTTCCTTACGACTCCTTATTTAGGTTTGATGTACTATTTCTTGCCTAAAGCTGCTAATCGTCCAGTATATTCGTATCGCCTATCGATCATCCATTTCTGGGCATTAATATTCCTATATATCTGGGCTGGCCCTCATCACTTACTTTATACCTCTTTACCCGATTGGGCACAATCATTAGGTGTTGTTTTCTCAATTATGCTTCTTGCTCCATCGTGGGGAGGAATGTTTAACGGATTGCTTACACTTCGCGGTGCTTGGGATAAAGTTCGCGATAGTGCCACCTTAAAATTTATGGTTGTTGCAGTAACCTGTTATGGTATGTCTACTTTCGAAGGACCAATGATGTCTCTGAAGTGGGTAAACTCATTAACTCACTATACCGACTGGACAATTGCTCACGTTCATATTGGTGCAATGGGATGGAATGGTTTCTTAACATTCGGAATGCTTTACTACCTATTCCCAAAAATGTGGAATACAAAATTATACTCAGAAAAATTAGCCAATGCACACTTCTGGGTTGGTACATTAGGAATGATTTTTTATGCTCTTCCTTTGTACTGGGGAGCTATCGTTCAAACTTTAATGTGGAAACAATTTACTCCTGACGGATTATTGGCATACCCTAATTTCTTAGAAACTGTAACTCAGATTTTACCCATGTATCACGCAAGGGTATTTGGCGGCCTTCTTTATTTCTCCGGCTTATTCTTAATGGTTTATAACCTATTGAAAACTGCGGCATCGGGTAACTGCTTAGATAATGAGGAAGCTTCGGCTCCAGCACTTGTTACCGATACAAAACGTGGTGAAAGCGAAGGTTTACACCGTTGGTTAGAAAGAAAACCTATTCAATTTATGATTTTAGCTACTGTAGCGATCTTAATTGGTGGAGCATTCGAAATTGTTCCTACTTATTTAATCAAATCTAATATTCCAAGCATCGAAAGTGTAAAACCATACACTCCTCTTGAGCTACAAGGTAGAGATATTTATATCCGAGAAGGCTGTAATA
>JAQBBZ010000325.1:0-2673 GCA_032125735.1 Labilibaculum sp. | reverse complement strand
GCAGGGCCACATTCATCGATATATTTCTTTTCTTTTGCATCCAAGAATAATACTGCAGAAAATCCTTCTTTATGCGCACGGGTTCCTCCTCGTAAAGAAGATGCATAGTTACCACCTACCTTAATCGTTCCTGTTCCTTGTGGAGCAGCACGATCGTATTCACGATAGATTACGTAATCGGTTGGTTTAAATCCTGCCTTAAAGTAAGGCCCAACAGGCATTACGAATATAGCAAAAGTATATTCAGGAGCTGGATTTACACCTACTTGTGCACCATTTCCGAAAAGAACCGGACGAATGTATAAAGAGGCTCCCGATTCGTATGGTGGAATCCATCTCTCGTTTAATTTGATGGTTTTAATTACAGCTTCCTCAAACAAATCAATCGGCATTTCGGCCATCATAATTCCATGAGAAGAAGATTGCATACGTTTCGCATTTTCATCGATACGAAATACTCTAACTTTTCCATCAGGACCTTTAAACGCCTTTAAACCTTCAAATGCCTGCTGTCCGTAATGTAATCCGGTTGCCGCAATATGAACATTCACCTGATCAGAAGAAGAAATTTCTAATTCTCCCCATTTTCCATCACGAAAGTGACAACGAACATTGTAATCGGTTTTAGTATAACCGAAACCAAATTGTTTCCAGTCTATGTTTTCCATCTTTAATTAAAAATTTTACGATTAGTAAAGAATATTTATTGTTTGTGTTTATTTCAGTATACTGTTCCAGTTATTAGTTTACTCCTCAACCTTCAAGTTAACTAAGTAACCGCTATGCTTTCGGATATTGATCACTTTTCCGTCGTCAAATATAAGATATTGTCCTTTAATTCCTTTCAAAATCCCCGAGTATTCTTTCTCCTTTTCAAATCCAAAACTAACTACTTTTTCCGGTTGTGAAATCATTGGGTAAATCATCTCAAATACCTGATCTTCATTGGAAATATATTGTTGTAACTCAGGATGCAATAATTGGGACGCTTTTTGCTTTTCGGATAATAAATCAACACTATCGGAATTCTCTAACTTTAGCATCGCCCGCCAATTGGTTTTATCAGAAAAATGCTTTTTTAGAGCAACTTCTATTACTCCAGCGATATGCCGATTGGGTGTTTTTGCCAATTTTATAGCTTTGCTTGCTCCCTGATCCATCCATCGGGTTGGCACCTGCGACTCTCGGGTAACTCCCACTTTCAGATTTCCCGAATAAGCCAGGTATACAAAATGAGGCTGAAGTGTATTCTTTTTTGCCCATTCCATATCGCGGGAAATTCCCAGATAGGAAAGATCCAGTTCCGGACGAAGGATACTTTCATCAGTCTGCGGTAATGTAGTAAAACAGGAATAGCAGTATCCTTGCGAGAAAGATGTCTTCGTTATCTTTCCACAATGAATACAGTTAATCTGTCCTAAATAAGTAAAGCTTAGCTTTTTACCTACCAAAGGATTCATTTGAACTACTTCTTCGCCTATTGGTAACTGATACTCAACAATATCTTTAAGATCAGTTCGCATTTTACTGATGTTTCCCTGCTTTTGCATTCAATTATCTATTTATAAATTCTCTTGAATCACTTTCATCATATGATCGAGTTCTTCCTGACTAAAGCCAACTCCCTGCCATATAATTTTTCCTGTTTTATCAACAATAAAGTTACGAGGAATGTACTGACTTGCAAATTTTGCATACACCTCTCTTTTCGGATCAGGAGCAATCGGAAATGTAAAGCCTTTTTTCCCGTTAAAGGCTACTAATTGTTCCTTGGTATGCTCGCGGCCAATAGAAATCATTGCAAAATTTTCATTTCTGAATTTTGGCCACAATTTACTTTCGATCTCTGGTAATTCTTGCATACAGGGACCACACCAAGTGGCAAAAAAATTAATCAAAACCACTTTGCCTTTTAAATCAGCAATAGCAAACTCTTTTCCATCCAAACTAAGAACGGAAAAATTGGGAACCTGATCACCAGTTTTCACAATTGAACCTTCAGGATCTTGAGCAAATAGTGTTGTTGTAGCAACAATGGCCAATAGAGTTATGAATATTTTTTTCATGTTTTATTTTATTTACATCAATAACAATAGATCGTTAGATTTTAGATATGAGACATAAGATCGATTAACAATACATTCATTTCGAAATACACAACGAACTATTGTCAATAATATACTCTTTCCTTTTGAGTTGTGAATCACAATATTTCATCTGTTTAAATAACAGCGCGCGATAGTTTACAACTATTACAATCACACAGGCCTACCCTGTGCTATATTATACTTTTTCGACCTTTCGACTTTAGACTTTTCGACCTTAGACCTTTGACTTTTTAGACCTTTGGACTCTTAATTTTTACTGAATTAAATCGTTGGTGACATCAACAATCTTATATAATTTATCCGATCGACGAATCATTGTATCCATTGAAATGGAGAAACTATCTCCTTTAACGGCTTTATCTACTGACTTTAAGTCAACACGAATCTCTGTTACAGTTGTTTCAATCACACCGGTTGTTGGTCCTGTTATCAAAATCTGATCACCGACCTTTAATTCCTGCGATTCCAATAGGAATTCTGCCACTTTAATCTTGGCAAAATAATTGGTTCCCTTACCAATCAGCATCTTGCGTTTGGTAGCCCGGTTACCGTACTCCTCACTCCA
>JAQBBZ010000324.1:0-2662 GCA_032125735.1 Labilibaculum sp. | reverse complement strand
GATTCCATCCAGATAAATCCTCTTTTAATTAGTAAGAATGGATATTCTAATTCAAGATTCTTCTTTGCTAATGATCGGCCTTGTTCTGAATTGGCCGTGCAGTTCTTCATTTCATCGCGGGAAAGTCTTTCCATCCCGGCTTTTTTCTTATGATAAAACAACGCCTCTGATAGTGTGCTAAATTTGCCTAGCTGATAATCTGTATTCGCATTTTCGATTGTGCTTTTCATGATAACTGATTTTTATACTTATTCAACTTATCTAACTTTTTATTGTAATGGTCTTTAGTTCCTGTACTCAGACTAAATAACCTTAACGTGTTATTGATGTCGTCGATCTGCTGATTAACCAGCATTATTGCCAACTCTTTTGATCCTGCTTTTTCGATTAGATTTTTCATTGTGGTTTTGCTATGATGTGAAATTTATAAAATTAACCAAATCATTAAATTTAATAGTGGCAAATCTGTGTTTCACGACTAAATTAATAAAATTCTGTGCGCTAACTCGGCTTTCATTATTGACCTGCACATTATGCTCGTATGTGCATAGATTATTTTCTAATGCCGAATCAAAATTCCCACATGCAAAATTTAAAGAATTCAAAAACTGCCAACCTGATCCGTATTTTTCAAAACTAAGATCATTAACGAACTTAAGCTGTTTTTTTGTAAGCTTGAATAGATGCCGATACTTGTATGTTGTTTCGTTCTGTAAAAATTCATTTGTTATCTCTTTCATTTGGGTTTTGTTTGTGGGGCCGAAGCCCCTGATTAGATTAAAGTGATGCAATTACTTCTGCCATTTTAGAAATACCGCTGTAATACTTAGATACATACTCGTAATGCTCATTAACCCATTTTGTAGAATCCTCTTCATTGTGTCCCCATTTCACCAATCTAGCTGTTACTTTTTGCTTTTCTGTAAGTTTCATATCGTTTGTTTTAGTGTTATTATCCTTATTTGTTACACCAAAGATAAAACAAATATATTAACTATGCAAGTATTTATTAATTATTTTGTTTTTATTTTTTCACTACCCACCAAAAGCACCAGGAGAAGGGCGATAAGATTTCTTTTGAATTGCTGCGATAAGGCGGTCTATTGGGGCGAAGGTTTGAGCTAGAGCATCGGCTTTATCCGGTGAGCATCCTAATCTTTTCTTTATATCAGCTTTTTCCTCTATTCTTATAACCCCATCTCTAATTTTATATTTAATCTCAGTTAATTGAGCGGTAAGTTCTTGATCTAACGGAAGCATTGCTTTCGATCCGTATCTTGGATCTAACCAATCCCTCATGGCCCAGTGTGTAAATGACCGCATATTTAAGAATTTCCTAGCCTCTGTTACATCTGTCAATCCTCTTGCTCCATAGCTATTCTTAAATGCATACACATTATCGCACCCTTTTGCTTTTAATATACTAAAAACACCAGCTCCATCTCCAATAGCGTCTACCATTATTGATTCAAACAAGTCTTTATCTTGGTTTATTTTTTCGGCTAAATCGACATGAATGGTATTCTGGTCAGGAGTTACCGGAACTATCAACTCGTCTAAGAAATCATTATATCTGTCTGCGAATATAGAAAAATCAGTTCCCATGCCCGCGCAGTCAACGCCTCTAATTCCTTTAACATCTTTTGGCTTTCTAGATTCAACCCATCTTTGCTGTGCCGCCTCAATCCATGATAAAGGTATTAACGTATCCTCATCACTATCAAGGTGAACGCCTAAAATCTTTACTTTTGCCGCATCTCCTGGCCTGAAATATTCCCCATTAAACTCAAAGTCATGTTTGGATGGATCCATTTCATCCTCTCTAATTTTTAGGCACCATCCTAGTTTGTGAGACATTTCATCTACCCACTCAAAATCAACTTGCCCTGGTATTGCATATTTATTATACTCGGCTTGTGTTATTTCTCCATCGTGTAATTTTTGCCCCAAAACAACGTTTGGCGAGGTCAGTGAACTTAATCTAAATGATTTATACTGTGGATCACGCATAGATGAATACGCTTCTCCTGAATTACTGTTTGGATTGTGCACTAACAGTAATTTTGAATTACCTTGTAAGCATCCATTTATACCATCAAAAATAAGTGGAGCTATGCCTGAAGCCTCCGTAACAACTATTAATATATTTGTGTTATGTATGCCGGTCCAGGCCTCCTGATTTGTATCATCAGCCTTAAATCCGTGCATGTACCACTTCTCAATATTCGCATACTCTTTTTTCCCTTTAAGTTTTGGATCCATGTCGAATTTTATCCCATCAGCGACCACCCTTCCAGTGTCAAATCCGAAATCTTTTAATTTTGGCAATATAGATCCTGAATATCTGGATTTGATTTCTCGCATCATGATATTTTTCACTTGTCTATCTGTTGGACCTGTATTTATAACAGTAGATGAATGGAAAATACCATTATCATCCCAGTAAGGAGTTAGATATAAGAAGCATAATGAAGCCGTTGCAGCTAAGAAATCTTTTCCGCGAGCAGTACCAGAACATACTGATACTTTGCGATTTAACTGAATGGCTGTTAGTATTTTCTTTTGTTCTTCATCTAATGAAACACGAAGAGCCTCTTCGGCAAACAAATTCCAGTCTAATCTCCAAGCCTCAAATTTTTCTTTAAATAATTGTATTTCCTGC
>JAQBBZ010000323.1:0-3748 GCA_032125735.1 Labilibaculum sp. | reverse complement strand
TCCGGCTCAATTTCCATTTTAATCATTTTGCTATTTAATTTTTCTTGCATTTCTTCATAAGAAAAAATTAAAGGAGTAACAAGTTCATCAAAAGAAATTGACTGCCTGATATCGTCTGTAAAATCAACTCCAGGTTGTCTTTTTTCGAAATTAATCAAAGGAAATTCAGTGTAGCCTTTTCCATATTTCTTTGATGTAGGAGCCTTAAAAACGCTTGGGGCTACCAATGTATAGCCCTGAGTAGGATGAGCATATGGATATACAAAATTCTCGCCTAATTGAGTGTTTTTGGAGCATAGATCAATGTATTTTTTTAATGCTCCTCTTCCCATATCGTCAATTACTTCATATCCATCATGTCCATTTTCCTGAGAAGAAACAGTTAAATGATTATAAATATTAAAAAATGTTCTCCATGATATTCCAAAATCTTTGGCTTTTGCTTCGGCAGTTGGGTCTCCTTCGTTTTTTGCTTTATGGAATGCGAAAAATTGTTCGCAGTGAGGACATTTTTCTCCAAAAGCTTCTCTTAAACAAACTGCATCCCCTGAATCTCCGTCTGCAAATCTATGAAAAGGAATTTCAAGACAAATTGAAGCCTGCCCGACTTTTGTTCCTCTTGGCTTCGCATATTTTTGTCCGGCTTCTTTTTGAGCAACAGTTGGAGGAGGAAACAACAATCTTTCATACCAATCCTTTTTGACAATAAAAGGAATGATATCAAATTTATTTGATTGTCTGTCTGCCGCCGGTTTAAAAATAACAACATCATATTCTAATTCAGAATAATCTAATCCTTTTTGCCCTTTTGCGCCCTGATATTCTTTTGAAGCTGTGTTCTGATTCCCGACTGCTTCGGTTTCTTCATTCAAACCTGCCAAAAAATCTATTTCTTGTTCTTGTGTCATGATAATTCCTCTTTAATTAAGGTTAATTAATGTTTTTTATCTTGTTCTGGTTTTAAAATAAATATTTCATTGCATTGCTTTTCAATACCGAGTTCTGAAACTAATTTTACTATTGAACTTGTGCATAACATTATTGCAAAATTCAAAAAATAGCATCCTAAAAACCCGAGAAAGATAGGATATACAAGATAACACAAAACCCCGTTAAATAAATTTACCACTTATTCTCTGCTCCTTCTTCTTCTGATTGTTGGTTCTGTTTTTGTTTCGGCTTGTTCAGGAATGTCTTGTTTAACTTCCAGAACTTCATTTATTTGTTTTAATTGATTCTCTTCGCTGCCATAAACAATTCTTGTTTCTTTTGATTCAGTTGATTCAAAATACTGGCTCAATGACAATTGAACAAGGTCTTTTAAGATCCATTTGTTGTCTTCTATGATTCTTTGCATACCTTCCATACAAGAATGTTCATATGTAGCGTCCAATAAAGCCTGAACAACCTCTTTATACCCGGAGTCTAACCGATAGTATGCCTCAGCTTTTTTATCTGAATATTTGCCCCCAGGATCGCATAAAACAGGATTTGCAACACAATCATTAATTAACTGTGATCTTGTTTGTTTTTTAAGTTCTTCAAGATCTTTTACAATTGCGGCTAATTTTGCTCGTCTTCTGTTATATCCGAAACCTTTTTCTGATTGAAACTGGAGTTCTGTATGAAGATTGTTTATCTCGATTTTTTTGTCTGCACTAAAGTCAAATTTTGACTCGACTTTATCAACTCTTTCATAAATTGCATCAATTTTGTCTTGGTTGCTCATTATTTGTTTCCTTTCTTAATTATTTTTCCCGACTTCACATGCTTTTTTTACCAATGAAGAAAATTCATAAATTCTGCCTTCGTGCATTGGTCTTATTAAGCCATCTATACAAAAATTAGCCCTATCAGAATTAATTTTTTTAGCTCCCGGTGATAGCATAACCGATAGCATATATCCACACATAGGATATCTTAAAGTTTCGATATCAACTTTATTTTTTCTCAATTCCGATAATACCGGTTTGCATTTATTCCAATCGCCATTAAGAATATTAATATAAAATTCTTTCATTTCCGGAGTAAAACTTTCATTGAAACTTGATGTTTTTAAATATGAAATCATCTGATCAGTATCTTCCATATCCACAATTGTTTCAAGGTTCTTATACATCACCGCAGGAATTCCATCAGATATTTTCAAAATTTCTTCAAGGACATCATCTGAAACTTGTTCTGATGGAATATCTAATTTATCAAGGCAATCGGCAAGCATATTGAAACCATCATCATCGGAAATCTTATCCAATTTTATTTCAATACACCTTCTTAAAAATGCTTTTTGTTCTGTTGGAGTCAATTTTTTTAGAAATTCAGACCGATCAGAAGTACAAAAAATAAAATAATTATGATCAGGGCTTCCATCTTCAGTTGGTTTTAATAAAGCTGAAACTGTTTTCTTTTCAGATTTATGACATTCATCAAAGATCCATCCATTGATACAACCGATTCCAGGTAAATAATGAACTTGGTCTTCAATCTCCCTTGCTGTTGAAATACCTCCTTCTGTTCCCATATTTATTTCTTGGATAGCTTCTTCTGCTCCTCCAAGAACATTAAACATTATAATTCTTGCCAAAGTTGTTTTGCCTGTTCCGGGTGGTCCAGAAATTAATATCGCTTTCGGCATTGTCTTGTTTGTTTTTGACATAACAACTTTTTTTGCTTCTGAGTTGCCTACAAATTCTTCTAAATTTTTTGGCCTCATTAATAAACCAAAATTCTTATTCAAAGTCAATTTTACCTCCTTTTTTAAAAAATAACCGCCTTCACCTATGCTCTATGTAACGTGGGTTTCCTTTAGGCAACCGGAGCAATCTTACCCGAGGGATAGGGCGGTTATTTTATTTGGTGCGTGAGGCAGGATTCGAACCTGCAAGAGACTTCAGTAGCCGGAGTTAACATAAATAACCGATTCCCATATCTCAAACGCATCCTCCTGATATCATTTATGTTGATATCCGATTTAGCTACGTCGCGTATACCATTTCCGCCACTCGCGCAAATTTTGTTAATTAAATTTAGCAGTAAGAAATTTTCTTGTCCGTTTATCCTGATTCTTTTGAGTTTTTGTTCTCTTTTTTTGAAATTGAGAAATAGGCGTTATTGCGACTTCTTGCTGTGATTTATTTAAATCTGATTTAACTTTTGATTTCAATCTCTGATATTGCGCCCTTAACTTCACTGAAACCTTTGTAAAAGAAGAGAATGTTGTTCCTATTTCTTCTTTTGTTTTTTTAAGCAAAAGATAATCTGCAATAGAATACCTTTTTATTGATTTGTTTGTCGTTGCAAACTCTCTTGCTTCGGGACGAATGCATTTGTCTCCAAATACTAATTTTCTTAATTTTTTTGCTTTTTTTGAATTCATTTTTTCTCCTGGTTAATTAATTTACTTAATATTTAATTATTCTGATTTTAAATCGCCATCTTCAAACCAATACCAAACCCCTGATTCTATTTTCGTTCCTTTTATTTCCATTCCTATTTTTGCAGTACATACTTCTTTTAAAAGCCATTCTTCATCAAATATCCAATTCGAAATTACAAGCCAAGACGTTTTATTTGTAATCATCGCCTTAGAATTAATTCCTATTGATGATGCAATTGAATTATCACCTGCGGTATTGGCATGCGCTCTGTTACCTGCGGTATTGGCATGCGCATTGTCACCTGCGGTATTGGCATGCGCTCTGTCACCTGCGGTATTGGCATGCGCTCTGTAACCTGCGGTATTGGCATG
>JAQBBZ010000322.1:0-8545 GCA_032125735.1 Labilibaculum sp. | reverse complement strand
CCTGAACCGAAGCAACAGTATTCTTCACTTCTAATTCCTTTAAAGAATCCATTTTCTTCGTTTGAAGAAATTCATAAATCCCACCCAAATGTTCTTTTATCTTTTTATTTGTAAACTCATACACCTTTGAAGACAAACCATTTAGAAATTCCCGATCGTGAGAAACAACGATAACTGTGCCATCAAATTGATTCAATGCTTCTTTCAAAACATCTTTCGATCTCATATCCAAGTGATTTGTAGGCTCATCGAGCACCAAAAGATTGACCGGTTCCAAAAGCAGACGAACCATAGCCAAACGAGAACGTTCTCCTCCTGATAAAACCTTCACTTTTTTATCAATATCCTCGCCTCGAAACATAAAAGCACCTAAAATATCACGAATCTTAGTACGAACATCGCCAACTGCAACATCATCAATGGTCTCAAATACTGATTTGTTTTCGTTCAGCATTTGAGCCTGATTTTGAGCAAAATAGCCAATCTTTACATTGTGTCCAAGTTTACAAGTACCCGTGTGTTCGATTTCGCCCATCAGAACTTTTACCAGAGTCGATTTTCCTTCCCCATTCTTCCCCACAAAGGCAAGTTTCTCTCCTCTTTCAATTACGAATTCAAGTTCATTTAAAACTAAATGATCACCATATGCCTTGCTTAAATTTTTCACTTCACAAACCAAGTCTCCCGACCGAGGTGCTGGTGGAAATTTTAAGCTCAGTTTAGAAGTATCTTCTTCATCAATCTCGATACGATCAATTTTATCCAATTGCTTGATACGCGACTGAACCTGAACCGATTTTGTTGCCTTATAGCGAAAACGCTCAATAAAATCTTCAGTCTCTTTTATTTGTTTTTGCTGATTCAGATAAGTTTTCAATTGCTGTTCGCGACGTTCAGCGTGCAAAACAATATATTGGGAATAAGGAACTTTGTAATCGTATATTTTGCCAACAGATATTTCAACGGTTCTATTGGTGATATTATCCAAAAATGCCCTGTCATGAGATACCAACACCACGGCTCCCGGATAAGTTTTTAGAAAATCCTCCAACCACTGAATCGATTCTATATCCAAATGGTTTGTAGGCTCATCGAGGAGGAAAACATGTGGACGTCGCAACAAAATTTTTGCCAATTCTACCCTCATTCTCCATCCTCCACTAAATTCAGTGGTCTGTCGAATAAAATCACTTCTTAAAAATCCCAATCCAATTAAAGTACGCTCAGCTTCAGCCTCAATATTTTCGCCACCCATCATATGGTAGCGATCGTTTCTATCGGTAAGTCTCTCGATTAGCTTCATGTACTCTTCCGATTCATAATCGGTTCGTTCAGCAATCTCCAAATTAATTTTAGCAATTTCCTTTTCTAAGCCCAATACCTCTTCAAAAGCGGATAAAGCTTCTTCCATAACAGTATTGCCATCAATATGATTTACCTGCTGAGGTAAGTATCCAATTTTAATCTCATTTGGCAATGATACAGTTCCTGCTGTAGGCGCCTGAAAACCAGCAAATATTTTCAGTAAAGTTGATTTTCCTGCACCATTCTTTCCTACCAATCCAATTCGGTCACGAGAATTTACAATAAAACTAACTTGCTTAAAAAGGGTAAAGCCACCAAATTCAACCGTAAGATTGTTAATAGAGATCATACTTATTCAGATTTTTCTGTTAGAGCGACAAAGATAATACAATTCAACTTGGAATAGATAGCTTTTAAGCTTCTTGCAATTTAGAAGCTTCAATCACAGCTCTTTTTCTTAGCTCAGAAGAAATAATATTTTCTTTTACCTCTTGTAAAACAATAGTTTCGGCCTCGGCAAAAGAGATATCATAAATCCTGTTTACCTTCTGATACTCCTGCGGATATTTTGAAATCAATTGATCATACAGCTGATCTAAATAAATTTTCGATGGATTATGAAATTCCAACTTCAACTCAAAACGTCGAATTAAAGCCTCATCAATCATACCAATTTGATTGGTAGCAGCAATTATTATCGAGTTTCTGGGCAGCGAATCAATCAATTGAATCATACTATTTACCACTCGTTTCATCTCACTGCTATCTGTATTGTCGTAGTTTCTTTCCTTTCCCAAGGAGTCGAATTCATCAAAAAATAAAACAGCCTCCTGAGTTTCAACCATTTTAAATGCAGCAGCAATATTTCTTGATGTTTCTCCTAATTTAGAGGAAACAATATTGCCAAGATTAATCGTTTTCAACTTCTTGCCCAACTTATTTGCGATTGCTTTGGCAGTCATGGTCTTTCCACATCCTGATTTTCCAAAAAGCAAAAGCTTATTCACTACCGGTAAACCAAATTTATTTAGAATTTCAAGATGTTCATACTCTCGTAAAAACTGTCCCACTTGAACCGACAATTCCTTGTCAAAAACAATATCTTCAAAATCAACCCGCCCCATATTGGGAACAAATAAATGATCCATACTTAACTTAGGTGTTAGTTATTGTGTTTAAATATTTTGCAAACCTAACATTTAATCTTCAATCCGTAAAAAATCATTTGCTGATTTCATAAAAAGGACTACATTTGCACACCCAAAAAAATCGATCTATGAATTTACATATCAGTTAATTAACAAATTAAAAAAAAAACAGTGTGAGAAATTCTTATTACACCTATGTAAAGGAACATAAGCTTCTAATAGAATGCTTTTGCGGAGAGACAGAGATTGAAGATGTATTTGAATTAAAAAATAAAATTGCAGCTAATTTACAAGAAGCAGCAAAAATTAATATTTTAGTAGACATTCAAGAAGACATCAGCAAAACTTCGATAGAAAAAATTGATGAATTTATTCAATTCTATCTAAAATCCGATTTTTTTTCTAGAATTGACTGTATGGCTATTGTAACAAAAACTCCAAGTCAGGTGGCAAAAGCCATATTGATAATTGAAGGCATAAAAGAGCTGAATATACCTATCAAAGCCTTTAGCTCAATTAACTCGGCCGCTAACTGGCTTCATAAAGATATTGATATTAACATGGTTAAATCAATACTTGATGACTTCAAAAAATTAAGTGTGTAAAACACATGAAAGGGAAATACAATGGATTTCCCTTTCTATATAAAATCAAACTCACCCAATTACTTCTTTTCGTAATCCTGATAAATCGCCTTTTTAAATTCAATCCAATGTGCATCGGTCATTCTATCTGGTGTAAATAAACAAATTCCTTTTGCTCCATTAACCATCGACTCGCGTATGGCTTCGCCCAATTCTTCCGGCAAAAGACCGTGGTTTTCAGGATCAGCTTCTTTCGATTTAGAATCAGGCTTTGGACAAATGAATAAACCGCTGTAAACAGGTTTTTCTCCCTTTACACTTTCAGATGATTCTTTACACATCTTTCCAACCCACTCGGTTCCTTCCAGATAAAAATCGTTATAATTCATCGGGTAAAAAGCATCTAAATTCCATTTATCCCATTCTTGGCGAACCATTTTCACTGCATGTGAATGTGGCCCTGGAAATACCGCTGCAGTAATTTCTTTTCCTTGAGCATGTACATCCTCAGCCAAACGGTTTACCATTTTAGTAATTAAATCCTGACGAAATTGTTTCCACTCTGGTATATCTCTTGCCTCAGTCTGATTGGTAATTTCGATACCCGTTTCAGCTTTGAAATCAGCCTTGCATTTTTCGCAATAGCAGTAATCAAATTCAGGATATTCCTGATCCATCACCAAATTGTACTTCTCCCAAAGACCTTTAGCCAATATCACATCCGGGAAACGCATGTAATCCAAATGAATTCCATCAACTTCGGGTAATGCTGCTATTTTAGTATATAGTTCCGACAAATATTGATAGACCTCTTCTCTATTCGGACATAGAAAAGTATAATGATCCACATAAGCCGGTTTCTCGTAGGCCGATTCACCATTTCCATTAACGGCGTACAATTCGGCAGGAAGCTTTTCATTACGACCTTGAACCATGGTAGGTATCCAGGTATGGAATTCGAGACTTGCCTCTTTAGCAATTTTACCTACCCGCTGATAAACTGCAGGATCATGGCCTCCGTTGTACATCAAGCCATCAATTCCTTTCTCTTTCAAATCAGTGAAATTCTCTAGTAATTCTTTATCGGTAGCCTCTCCCGGACCACCCATCCATGCAAAACATGGAACTTTTGTTGTTTGTTTTGTTCCACACGAAACCAATACAAACATTGCAAAAACAGCAAGTAACTTGTTCATAGTACTTTTATAAAAATTGAAATGTGGCTTTGGAATACATCGTAAATATATAAAATTAAGTGCTAAAAGCGATTAATTTTTAGTTGTTACCCCTTAGTTTCGGGGATTTAGAATAATAATGGCAAGGCTAATCCTTTTTTTAACCATTCGACTTCCCGGCCTTTCTACTTTTATCTATCTTTGTGTCCGTATTTTAAAACAATTGTAAGCGTGGGAAGAAATAGAAAGCAAAAACCACTTCTGGAAAAAGTAGTCATAGAGAAGTTAGCGGCCGAAGGTAAGGCGATTGGTAGAGTTGATGAAAAAATCGTATTTGTTACCGGTGTCATACCAGGCGATATTGTCGATGTACAAGTCAACAAGAAACGTAAAAGTTTTATGGAAGGCTATCCTGTTGCTTTTCACAAACATTCTCCGATGAAGATAGATGCCTTTTGCGAGCATTTTGGGGTTTGTGGTGGTTGCAAATGGCAGAATTTACCCTACGCCGAACAAATAAAATTTAAACAACAGGAAGTTATTGACAATTTACAACGAATTGGCAAACTAGAACTGAATGGTATTAATGAGATTATAGCATCAGAAAAAACGGAGTTCTACCGCAATAAACTGGAATATACTTTTTCGAACAAGCGCTACCTTACCAATGAGGAAATTGCTCTGGCCGATGATATAAAAAGAACACCGGCACTTGGCTTTCACGTTCCAAAATTATTCGATAAGGTTGTTGATATTAATAAATGTTACCTGCAAGCGGAACCTTCAAACGCTGTTCGTTTAGCCATTAAAGAATATGCTTTTGCAAATGATTTATCATTTTTTGATATCAGAAATCAGGAAGGCTTTCTAAGAACTTTAATAATCAGAACCTCAACAACAGGGGATGTCATGATTATTGTTGTTTTTTACTTTGAAGATGTTGAAAAGCGTGAAGGATTACTAAAACACCTTGCTGATAAATTCCCGGAAATCACGTCATTAATTTATATCATTAATGAAAAACCCAACGACACAATTACCGATCAGGATGCCATCTTGTACAAAGGTGTAGATCATATTTTTGAGCAAATGGAAGATCTGCGTTTTAAAATTGGTCCAAAATCCTTTTACCAAACCAATTCGGAGCAAGCTTACCATTTGTATTGCAAAACACGCGAATTTGCCGAACTTACTGGCGACGAGATTGTTTACGATTTATATACAGGAACCGGAACCATTGCCAATTTTATTGCCAGGCAGGCTAAAAAAGTAATTGGTATTGAATACGTGCCCGAAGCCATTGCCGATGCAAAGGTGAATTCTGAAATTAACGGAATCAGCAACACTGAATTTTTCGCCGGGGATATGAAAAATGTTCTTACCAAAGAATTCATTGAGCTTCACGGTCAGCCGGATACCATTATTGTTGATCCTCCACGTGCAGGCATGCACGCCGATGTGGTAGAAACAATTCTGCATGCAGCACCAAAACGTATTGTTTATGTGAGCTGTAATTCAGCAACTCAGGCACGCGATTTAGCCATGATGGACCAAGCCTACAAAGTAACCAAAGTACAAGCTGTTGATATGTTCCCGCACACACATCATGTGGAGAATATTGTGCAGTTGGAGAGAAGATAAAAATACGAATTCCCCTTTCGGGATCGTAAAAAAACAAGCCCCGAACCTTACTGGTTCGGGGCTTGTCGCATTTCACAAGTCATAATTTAACTACTCAACATCCTTCCTTTACAATTCCTACCTAACAGAATATTTTTACTTTCCTGCAAATATGTTTGGCAGATAAAAATACATTCCCTAAATTCATACAGGTATTAAAAAAAACATAAAAAGAGTACATTAAGTTTCACATTGTACCCAACAATCAGGTTCGGTTCCGGAACAGGCAATGAAGAGAACCTGCCCGCTGAAGCAAAGCAAGCCTAAGCTGTAAGAGAGAACGTGTAAGAAATACAAGAGAACAAGTAAACTATAGAAGGGAACACGCAGGCAATAGAAAAGAACCGATAGGCAGCCCATGGGAACGTGCAAGGAATGCAAGGGAACGGATAAAAAGAGGGTGAGGACGCATAAGGAGAGGGTGAGAACATGAATAGTACAAATTGTCAAATAAATACTAACCAATTCAATGTTGAATCAAAATCACAAAACAATGAAAACAAAAAAAGCCCAATCCGAAGTTCAATCCATCGCATCGTACAAAACAGCCCTTACCAACGCTGAGGCTCAACCCGTAATAGCCGATACGATGGCTCAGTTCGGTTACACAAGCGAAGTAATTGCCGAAGGCAAAGTTCTGCTATCCGAAACCCAGAATGCTTTTGTGCAGAACAGGCGCGAAGACGATGAAACACGTGTTTCTTATGCCGATTTCGATAACAAATGTTCTGCTATTGCTGACACTTATACTTTGCACCGAAAAATGGCAAAAATAATTTTTCGTAATGACGATATCCTGCTTCAAAAACTAGCACTAAAAGGTCGGGTACCCAAAGCATACGTAAATTGGCTTGCAGTAATCAAAACTTTTTATTCCGAAATAGCAGCCGATGCAGAAATACAAAATAAATTAACCCGCTTAAAATTCCAAAAAGAAGAGGCAGAGGCTGGTCTTACAGCCATAGCAGAGGTAGAAGCTTCCCGCTCGACTTACCTGAGAGAAACAGGCGAATCGCAGGAAGCTACCCAAACTAAAGATGCCGCTTTTGCAAAATTAGACCATTGGATGCAGGATTTTTATGCCGTAGCTAAAATCGCCATGGATGAAAAACCACAACTTTTAGAAGCACTGGGTGTCTTAGTTAGAAACTAACTACATACATTTTTTTTTGACACTAACACTTGTGCTAAAAACCAAAACTCAATGGGCTTGCTCCCTGCGGGTTTTGGTTTGTTTTATTTTCACGCAGGCCTCACTAATACCAATTTAATTTCAAAATAGACTTTAATTAAAATGAATTAATTTTTAGCTGTGTCGAGGCAAAAAAGTAAAGCATAGCAAGTTACGCCGCATCTTTTTTAACGAAGATAGAACTGAAAAGAAACATTTTATAAGGCCTGTTTTGATGTTGATTTGGTATAAATATTAAGATTGAAATACCCCAATCTTAAAGCGAAAATGTTTCCTAACAAATGTTCTTTTTTATCAGGCTAAAATTCCATAGTATTGACGCTTAAATTGACCAATCCTTAAACACATAAGCATGAAACGTCCATGCCAAAGTGATTTTGACACACAGGGAGATGATTATTCCTGCATGGTAAGTTCTCCCGAAACAAGTTCGGGACAGGCTATCTGGCAAAAACTTAAATTTATAAACAGATGAAAAAATATTTTGTACCTACAATGATGATACTACTAACTGCAACCACATGCAGCTTCGCACAAAAAGAGAACAACAAAAGCATTCCTGTTACCAATTGGTTACAAACCAAAACGGCTCCTATTCAACTACCCGCCTTTCATTCAACTCAAAACATGGAAGGAAAAACCTACGAATTACAAAACCTGCTGCAGGAAAACCATCTTGATATTACTAAGCTGCTGCCTGCTGAAAAAGATAACCTAAAGTGGAATGGTGAAACATTGCAATGGAGCAAAACAGCCACCAATAAAAAAGGTTTTGCAGGCAGTAAATCTGCCGAAAACAGCCTTTTGTTCTATGTAAGTTATTTCTCTACCGATGAATGGCTGCAAGCAAAACTGATTGTAGAAACATATCCACTGCTTGAGGTTTATATTGATGGAGAAAAGAAGATTTCACATTACGAAGAGGCAAGCAATGATGCAAAGGAACTTTCGGAGAAACTAAAATTGGACCCAGGCAAACACTGCATTCTCGTAAAAGTTTTAAGCGGGAAGAAAAACAATAGCTTTAAAATTAGTCTTGAGCCAAATGAAGATTGGAAAAAAGATGATATCACATTGTCTTTATCTCCAATGCAAAACACCAGCATCCATAAAGTATTGGATGGTGAAAATGTGAAAAACATCGAATTATCATCTAATGGCAAATTAGCCTTACTTAGCTTTAGCAGAACGCTCCCACCATCGGATGACAGTGAAAACTGGAAAGAGATTCAAGAGATTGCGACAGGAAAAACTCTTTACACATTCCGAGGCAGTCAACTGGCAAACATTCAGTGGTTGCCTGCCGGAAACCAGATTTCGTACACCAAAGAATACAACGAAAAAACAAGCCTCTTTATTTTTGATTTTGAAAACGGAAGAGAAACAGAGATCGCCAATAATATTGCTGATTTTTCGGATTACAACTGGACTCCCGATGGAAAACAAATTGTCTACTCCGTA
>JAQBBZ010000321.1:0-7356 GCA_032125735.1 Labilibaculum sp. | reverse complement strand
TGTTTTAGATCTATTGAAAGGTGGATTACAAAGTATTGTACTTTTTGTTGTTATTTTAGCTCTTTTAATATGTATCTATTTGCAGACAACAACTAATTTTTGGTGGATGGCATGGTTGGTAATGGCTTTTTTCATGATTTTCATGGCTATGTTTTATTCTTCTGTATTGGTTCCATTATTTAATAAGCAAACCCCTTTGGAAGAAGGTGAATTAAAAGATGAGATTAGTAAGTTTGCCAGCAAGGTCGATTTTAAATTAGATAATGTATACGTAATGGATGGTTCCAAACGATCATCGAAAGGAAACGCATACTTTAGCGGACTTGGATCTAAAAAAAGGATTGTTCTGTTCGATACGTTAATAATCGATTTGAGCAAAGAGGAAATTGTTGCCGTTTTAGCACATGAAATAGGGCACTATAAGAAAAAGCATACATTTAGCGGAATATTTTTATCCTTACTGCAAACAGGATTAATGTTCTACATCTTTTCGCTGTTTATTTCAAATCCCCTTTTATCAGAAGCATTAGGAGCTAAGGAGCATGGATTTCATTTGGGATTAATTGCTTTTGGAATTTTGTATTCTCCTATTTCAACTTTACTAGGATTAGGAATGAATGTTTTATCGCGGAAAAATGAATATGAGGCTGATGATTATGCCTCAAAAAATTATAATGCAAAAGCTTTGGGAGATGCTTTGAAGAAGCTATCGGTTAGCTCTTTAAGTAATTTAACTCCGCATCCGGTTTATGTATTTTTTTACTATTCCCACCCGAGTCTTTTACAACGATTAAAAGCGTTACAGTTAATAAAATAAGAAAATGCAAGCAGAGATAATTACAATTGGCGATGAAATTCTAATTGGTCAAATTGTTGATACCAATTCCGCCTGGATGGCCAAGGAATTAAATGGTATAGGTATTAATGTTGGGAAAATAACCAGTATATCAGATCAGAAAACCGATATAGTAAGTTCCTTGGAACAGGCAATGGAAAGAGTTTCCCTTGTTTTGATTACCGGTGGTTTAGGGCCCACAAATGATGACATAACCAAAAATACTTTAAGTGACTTTTTTGGGATGAATTTAGTGCAGGATGATTTGTTGTATGCTAAAATTGAACAAAGACTTGCAGATAGAGGAATTCCTATGAATCGCTATAATCGGGAACAGGCTTTAGTGCCTGATGGAGCAAGGATAATCACGAACAATCATGGTACAGCTCCTTGTATGTGGTTTGAAAAAGAGGGAAAAGTAGTCATTTCAATGCCAGGTGTTCCTTTCGAAATGATAGGAATTATGCAAGATGATATTTTAAAATTGTTGTCGCATCATTTTTCTACACCTTTTATTTTGCACAAAACAGTAATGACTCAAGGCATTGGAGAATCTGTTATGGCGGAAATGCTTGAAGACTGGGAAGCAAATTTACCAGCTTGCGTAAAACTAGCCTATTTACCTTCTCCTGGGGTTCTACGTTTAAGAATGAGTCTTACGGGTAATAATGGAGAGGAATTAGAGGGAATTGTTGAGGAGCAATTGCTCAAATTGGTAAAAATAATTCCAGAGAATATATTTGGGTATGATGATGAGCCTATGGAGTTGGCTGTTGCCAAACTATTATCCGATAAAGCAAAAACTCTAGGAACAGCAGAGAGTTGTACGGGTGGGAATATTGCTCATTTAATAACTTCTCATGCTGGTAGTTCTGCTTATTTTAAAGGTTCTATTGTAGCTTATTCGAATGAAGTAAAAGAGAATGTTTTGCAGGTGAGTGGGGTGGATATAGAAAAATATGGCGCAGTAAGTCAGGAAGTCGTTGAGCAAATGGCTATTGGGGCAAAAAAATTACTAAATACTGATTATGCAATTGCAACATCAGGAGTAGCCGGACCTGATGGTGGAACTGAGGATAAGCCGGTTGGAACTGTTTGGATTGCTGTTTCAGGGCCAAATGAACTTATTTCTCATAGATTTGATTTGTATAAAAATAGGGAAAGAAATATTCAGGTGGCATCTTTAAATGCATTAAATATGTTACGTAAACTTCTTGAAAAGTAAAAGACGCTGATGTTTTTATATATAAAGGCTTTCCAGTTATTGGAGAGCCTTTTTTTATGCAATTATTAATGTGATAAATTTCACATTATCTTAATCTACTATTGCTTTTAGTCTTCTAAATATCTAAATTTCAGTTACTATAAATAAAATCAAAGTTAATATAGAAATATAATAACAACCACACACATGTAGATATTTGGATGTTTGAATATTCTTACTTAGATTTGAACCGAAATTAAAAGAACATAGAAACATGCGAAACCTTAAAATTTATTTCATTTTACTTTTAGTTGTGGGCTTTTCTATAAATGGAAAATCACAAGCTGTAGAATTGAAGTTAAGTTTGAAAGAAGCCTTGGTAAAAGCTTCAGAAAATAATTGGGAAATTAATAAGGCTAGGGCACAGGGCAGTGTTGCCAAGGCTGAGTTCCGCCAAACAAACTCCGTTTTTTTACCTATAGTGAATCTTTCCCATACGGGAGTGGTTACTAACGATCCATTAAGCAGTTTTGGATTCAAATTAAAGCAGGAGATAACCACTCAGGCCGATTTTAATCCATTGGTGCTAAATGATCCTGATCAGACTACAAATTTTAATACTAGAATTGAGGTTCTGCAACCATTAATTAATATCGACGGAATATATGGTAGAAGAGCAGCTAATGCGAAAATGCAGGCTGTCGATTACAAAACAGAAAGAACCATAAACTTTACCAAGTTTGAGGTGAAAAAGGCGTACTATCAGCTTGAGTTGGCTCAGGAGGCTGTTTCTGTTTTGCAAGCATCAAAACTAGCCGCGGCTTCGGCCTTACAGCTTACTGAAAATAATTTAAAGCAAGGCTTTGTACAAGAAGCTGATTTATTGTCAGCAAAGGTGAGAGTGCTGGAATTAGATAATCAGTTATCTGATGTAAGTAATAATCAGAAGAGTGCCGGAGAATTTTTGGCCTATTTATTAGGTTTGGATATTAATGTTGTGATTGTTACAACAGATTTTCTAGAGAAAAAGCCATCCTTACTAAATGGTTTGGAACAGCCTTCTCAAATTGAAAATCGTTCAGATTTGAATGCTTATAGAAAAGGCGTAGAGGCAAGAGAAAATATGCTTAAATCTGAGAAAATGCAGTTTCTTCCTCGCTTGAATGCTTTTGGGGCTTACGAATGGAATGATGATAAATTCTTAGGTACTTCTGCTAATAATTATATGATTGGAGCCAGTTTATCGTGGAATTTATTTAATGGCTATAAAAATATTGGGAAGGTTCAGAAGGCGAAGGCCGAGCTGAAAATTTCCGAATTAGACTTCGCTGAATATCTCGCAAGGAACACGATGGAAATTCAATCGGCAAAGAGAAATTTAAAAGTAGCATATGATAAAATTGAACTGAGCAAATTAGCCAAAGAACAAGCTGAAGAGGCTCTACGGATAAGAACCAACAGGTATAAGCAAGGATTGGAGAAAACAACTGACATATTATATACAGAGACAGTTTCAATGGCTCGCAATCTGGATTACATTAATAGTTTATACAACTATCATGTTGCGGTTTTTCAATTGGAATTATTACTGGAAAAGGAATTACAATAAGCAATCATTCAAAAGAATCTACAGATATGAACTCAAGAAATTTTTTAATAATAGCATTGATAACACTAGGCGGATTATCATTACAATCTTGTGGCAGTGAAAGTAAAGAAAAGGAGACAACGAAGGCTGAGGTTAGTGTAGCTGTGGACATAGCTAAATTAACAAATCAAGCTGAATTAATGAGCTTCTCGGGTAAACTGGAAGCTGAAACACATTCAAATCTTAGTACCCGAATTATGGGACAAATTGCTAAATTTAATGTAGAAACGGGTCAAAAGGTTAATGAAGGTCAGGTTTTAGTTGAGATTCATGCAAAAGATATTCAGGCGAAAAAAGCACAAGTAAGAGCGAATAAATTAGAGGCGGAAGCAGCTTTTTCCAATGCAAAGAAAGATTATGACCGCTTCACCGTATTGTTTGAGCAAAAGAGTGCTTCTCAGAAAGAATTGGATGATATTACAATGCAATTTAATATGGCAAAAGCACGATTGGAAGCTGTTAATGAAATGGGAGTAGAAGTAGAGGAAATGCTTCGATATACAAGTATTAAGGCACCTTACAATGGTGTGATTACCAAAAAATATATGAATGAAGGCGATTTGGCATCTCCAGGAATGCCATTGGTAGCTATCGAAAAGCAAAACGAATTTAAAGTGATGGCTCGAATTCCTGAAACAGAAATTTCGAAAATCAAAAAAAATGATCCTGTAATGGTTCAGATTAGTGCATTGGGTAATGAGAAAATAAACGGTTTTGTGGCGGAAGTAAATCCATCTTCTCAATATACAGGAAATCAGTTCGAAGCGAAAATCGTTTTGAATCCTACCAACGAACAAAAAGGCCGTTTATATAGTGGTATGTATGCAAATGTATTGGTTAAAAAGGAGGGTATGCCATCTATAATGATTCCTAAAAATGTTTTGATCCAAAAAGGACAATTAACAGGAATATATACAGTAAGCCAGAGCGGTACAGCAATGTTACGCTGGGTTAGACTGGGTAAGACCATGGGTGATCAGATTGAAATTCTATCAGGTTTAAGCGATGGTGAAAAATACATTATTTCCTATAAAGGGAAGATTTGGGATGGAGCCATAATTACTATTCAATAATTACAGCTGATAGTTACAATCAAAATATAGACACATGAAAACAGGATTTGCAGGCCAAATGGCCAAACTATTCATAAATTCTAAATTAACTCCGCTATTAATGGTTGCCTTTATGGTAATTGGCATGTACAGTGCCTATTTAACGCCACGAGAAGAGGAGCCACAAATCGATGTTCCTATTGCTGATATCTTCTTAAGATATCCAGGTGCAAGTCCATCGGAAATTGAATCGAGAGTCATGCAGCCACTTGAAAAAGTAGTGGCAAATATACCTGGAGTTGAGTATGTTTATTCAACATCGATGCCAGGACAAGCTATGTTAATTGTTCAATTTTACGTTGGAGAGGATATTGAAAGATCTCTTGTTAAGATGTACAATGAGATTATGAAACATATGGATGAAATGCCAAAAGGCACTTCGATTCCTCTCATTAAAACACGTGCAATTGATGATGTACCTGTTTTGGGATTAACATTCTGGAGTGAAAATTATGATGATTTTCAATTAAAAAGATTAGCGGAGGAAGTAAATAACGAGATAGAAAAAGTAAATGATGTTTCGGAAACTAAAGTAATCGGAGGACGTTCTCGTCAGGTGAGAGTTGTTTTGAATCGTGAGCAGATGTCTGTTTATAACATAGATGCTCTAAGTATTGCCCGACAAATCGAAATTTCTAATGAGCAAATAGGTTCAGGTACATTTAACAGTCACGATACAGAATATTTAGTTGAAACGGGTCGATTTCTCGAAAATTCAGAAGATGTTTCAAATCTGGTAGTTGGTGTGTCTAATGGTAGTCCAATTTATCTAAAACAAGTTGCAGAGGTAATCGATGGCCCCGAAGTGCCATCACAATATGTAAGTTTTGGTTATGGAAAGATAAATGAGGCCAAGGAAGTTTCGCAAGGAGAGTATCCAGCAGTTACTCTTTCGGTGGCTAAACGCCGGGGTGCTGATGCTATGAAAGTAGCAGAACAAATTTTAACGAAAATAGCCGTTTTGAAGCAGGAATTAATTCCTTCTGATGTTCACGTTGAAGTAACCCGTAACTATGGAGCAACGGCTTCGGATAAGGTTTCGGAGCTATTAATGCACCTTTTGGGAGCAATTATCGCAGTAACATTTGTTGTTATGTTGGCCATGGGCTGGCGTGGTGGTTTGGTTGTCTTTTTATCGGTACCCATCACTTTTGCGTTAACCATGTTTAGTTACTATTTTCTTGATTATACTCTAAACCGAATTACCTTATTTGCTTTGGTTTTTGTTACGGGAATTGTGGTTGACGACTCCATTATTATTGCGGAGAATATGCACCGTCATTTTAAAATGAAGCAATTACCGTTTATGCAAGCTGCTCTTCGTTCAATCGATGAAGTAGGAAATCCAACAATTTTGGCAACTTTCACGGTTATAGCTGCTGTTCTGCCAATGGTTTTTGTTTCGGGTTTAATGGGTCCATACATGAGTCCTATGCCTATTGGAGCATCCATCGCAATGATCTTTTCTTTATTGGTTGCGCTTACGATTACTCCTTATTTGGCTTATCGTTTGTTACGATTTAAAGTAGTAGAAGATGATAACGAAAAGGCCTTTAAATTGGAAGAAACGATGGTGTACAAGCTGTATTCTGCAACAATTACACCCATGCTCGAGTCGAAATGGAAAAGGTGGAGTTTTATTGGAACAGTAACATTCCTTTTGCTTGCTTCAACAACCTTGGTTTATTTTAAACAGGTTGCTGTTAAAATGCTTCCTTTCGATAATAAGAATGAATTTCAGGTAGTAATTGATATGCCTGAAGGAACTACACTTGAACGGACTGCTGTGGTTGCTAAAGAATTGGGGGCTTACATTTCTAAACAGGAAAATGTGATTGACTATCAGACATATGTGGGAACATCGGCACCAATGAATTTTAATGGTTTGGTTCGTCATTACGATTTGCGTCGAGGATCGAATGTAGCAGATATTCAGGTGAATCTAACTCATAAAGAGGAGCGTGACGAGCAAAGTCATGATATTGCAAAGTTAATGAGACCTGCGTTGCAGGAGATTGGTAATAAATTTCATGCAAATGTTAAAGTTGTTGAAGTTCCGCCTGGTCCACCTGTAATGTCGACTTTGGTTGCTGAAATTTATGGTCCGAATTTAGAGGAACAACGAAATATTGCTGCTCAGGTAAAAACTCTTTTCGCAAAAACAGATGATGTCGTTGATGTTGATTGGTTAGTTGAAGATGATCAAACTGAATTTCAGTTTAATGTTAATAAGGAAAAGGCAATGTTGGCAGGCGTTTCTACCCAGCAAGTAGTTTATACCTTAAATATGGCATTACGCGGACATGAAGTTACGCAGTTGTATCAAGAGTCGGACCAAGATCAAGTAGGTATTCAATTACGTTTGCAAGAGAAAGATAGAAGTAGCGTAGCAGATTTGAAGCGAATCAATATTTTAGCACAATCCGGACAACTTATTCCTTTGGGTGATATTGTTGAGATAAACGAGAGGATTAAAGAGAAAAGTATTTATCGTAAAAATCAAAAACGAGTAGTTTACGTTACCGCTGATGTTGCAGGAAAATTGGAAAGTCCGGTT
>JAQBBZ010000320.1:0-8547 GCA_032125735.1 Labilibaculum sp. | reverse complement strand
GTAAGGTCATTTATTTTAATTAAATTCTAAAGGATTATTTAAAGATTGACTAAGCTACTAATAAATAGAACAATTTTAGAATAACTGTTTAAGGAACACTATAACATTTTGTATTATCATGCCCAAAGTTTTTTAAACGACTCCGAAGTTGCGAAAGATATTGTGAACGATTGTTTTGAGGAAGTTTGGAACAAACGCAGTCAATTGGATATTTCCTATTCTTTAAAATCATTCCTATATAGCATGGTCAGGAATAGATCTTTAAATTACCTGAAACGACAAGAAGTGGAGAAAAAATACATTAGCAGAACTTTACACAGTTCCGGATATGGTGAAGACGAATATCAGGATTATGATTCTGTGCTGGCTGAAATCAGGAAAGCCATTGAGGAATTGCCGCCACAAGGCCGAAGTGTATTTAAAAAATGCTTTATCGAAAATTTAAGTTATAAGGAAACTGCAGAAGAATTAAATATCTCTGTGAATACCGTAAAAACCCATGTAACCAATTCCTTAAAAAGATTGCGTCAGGATCTGGACCGCGATTTATTATTGTTTTTTCTTCAGGTTTCGAAGAAAAAGTAAAAAAGAATTCACCCTTTTTATTTTTTCATTGTGTTAGTTCTGTAAGAGAGAATATTTAAAATATCTCAAAATCGATAATTTACAAGAAAGATGAAAAAATCATATGATCATGATCAATTGGAGGAGGTTTTTCAAGTGCTGAAAAATCCTCAAAAATATGGGTCTGACTTCTTTCAAAAATATGAGAGCAACCAGCAAATGCTCGATTTGTACGAAGAGTTGCGGCGATACAAAGAATCTGGACAGAAGTTAGAGCAGATTGATGCTCCAAATATTGGCTTGGAATGGCAAAAGCTAACTTATAAATTGAAAGAGCAGCAAAGAAGAAAAAGAGGCTGGATGGTAGCTGCAAGTGTTGCTGTTTTGTTATCCTGTACATTCATTTTGCAATTTGATAGAATTATCAACCAAATGGATCAGGATGGAAATCAGCTTGCGCAAATCGAAAAAGGATACAGCAAAGCTTTATTAATTACATCTGGTGGGAATGAGTATCGTTTAGAGGAGGGCATGAATAGAATCATCTCCGAAAAGGAAGGGGTGCAAATTCATACCGATTCAAACCATGTAGTTCAGTATTCCGGTATCGCAGGAGAGAGTGACGAAAGCTTGGCAGATATGTACAATACTTTGAAAGTACCGCGTTTGGGAGAATATCAATTGGTTTTATCCGATGGAACAAAGGTTTGGTTAAATTCCGAATCAGAACTCCGTTATCCTGTGAAGTTTACCGGAGAAACAAGAGAAGTAGAGTTGCTTGGGGAAGCATACTTTGACGTTGAGAAAAACCCCAATAAACCTTTCTTTGTAAAAACAAGCAATGTAAATACTCGCGTTTTGGGCACTGAGTTTAATATTAGTGCTTACCCCAACGAAGAACTAAATATTACTTTGGTGGAAGGCAGTATTGAGTTAAATTCAGAACAAATATCAGATAAGATGCGATTGATTCCGGGCGATAATGCCAACTTGAAAATTGGAGGAGATCAAATTCATGTTTCACAAGTTGATGTGAGAAAATATACCGCTTGGAGAGACGGGTATTTCTATTTTGAAAAAGAGCGCCTGGAAGATATACTGGTAAAGTTGGAACGTTGGTACGATTTTAAAGTTTTTTATCAAAATCCGGCTGTGAAAGACTATACGTTTAAAATGCGGGCCGATCGGAATCAGGATTTTGCAGAAATTGTCAGCAGGTTGGAGCAGACTGGCCGAATTTCTATTGAAATAAAAGGAAATGTAATTGTTGTTTCCGACGTCAACCGATAAAAGAATTTAACAACCCATTCCTGAAATCTCCTTGAGGGGATTTAGGAGTAAAAAAGGGATAGTTGGAGCTATCCCTCAAAATTAACCGTTCATCCTTGGAGGGATGAACTATTGTTTAATCTTCATTACAAATTTATGAAAAAAAAACTAACCCACCTTATCCTTTGCAGGGATAGGGCGAAAACCCGACAGTGGCTTATGAGACTTGCTGTATTAAAAATGATTTTATTGATGAGTTTACTAACGACCTATGCGCGGGTAAATTCTCAAATGATCATTTCGAATTTGAAATTGGACGAAGTAGAACTTTCCGAGGCTTTGGAGAGAATTGAAGAATTAACAGATTATGATTTTGTATTCTCTTACGATGATGTTGCAGGATACAATGTTTCTGTGGATTTGGAATCGGCAACTTTAGAAGATTGTATGAATTCTGTATTTAGGGAACTGCCTTTTGACTACAAAACAGAAGGTGATGTGGTGATTGTATCCTACAAGATACCTGAACCTAAAATTATTGAGCAACAAGAAAAAAAAGAAATTAAAGGAACTGTTACCGACAAAGACGGGATTCCTCTGCCTGGTGTTTCGGTTTTTGTTAAAGGAACCAATACTGGAGTTGCGACCAACATTGATGGAGAATATACACTGGAGTTGAAAAGTGGAAATGCTGTTCTTATTTTTTCTTTTGTGGGGATGGAATCCCAGGAAATTTTGTACAACGGACAAAATGTTTTAAATGTAAGCTTGCATTTAGATACCAAAGGATTGGGCGAAATTGTAGTCATTGGATATGGTACCACCAAAAAAGAGCGAATTGGTAGTGCAATATCTCAAGTAAATGCTGATGAAATTGAAGAACGATCAGCAGGAGCTGTTAGTTTTGATCAAATTATTGGAGGTCAGATAAAAGGTGTTCAAATAAATCAATCTTCCGGAGCACCAGGTTCATCCTCAACAATTCGGGTAAGAGGAATCACCTCACCATTTGCAAGTGGAAACAATCAACCATTGTTTGTGATTGATGGAGTTCCGTTTAATGGAGATGTTGCAACAGGAAATGGAAGTTTTAGTGGCGGAGAGAATCCACTGTTAAGTATTTCTCCTTCCGATATTGAAAGTGTTTCTGTATTGAAGGATGCTAGTGCAACAGCAATATATGGTTCCAGAGGTGCTAATGGTGTTATCATTGTAACAACTAAGCGTGGAAAAAAATCAAGCCGAACTGATATTAAATTGAATTATGTATATAGCGTTTCAAACCCATTGAATACCCAGGATGTTCTTGACGCTGATGGATTCAAGTCATTACATTCCATGATCGCTAAAAATACAATCAGTTCATTTTACGAAGGAACAGCATCTTATATCGGATTTAGTGATGCCGATTTAATTGTTGATGCGGATACAGGAGAAAGCAGGGAAAGTATTTACAACCTTTTTTCCGGCGAAACAATTCCAGTATTTGGGAATGCCAATACTGATTGGCAAAATAAGATCTATCGCGAAAATGCAGCAACTCATCAGTGGAATCTGAGTTTTAGCGGAGGGGATGACAAAACAAATTATGCTTTTGCTCTGTCTCACACAAACCAGGAAGCTTTAATGATTAATGAAGAATTTAAAAGATATGGTGCCAGATTGGCTATTGATTCAGATGTAAATGATTGGTTGAAAATAGGAACATCTATAAATTATAGTGGAATAAAAAATATATCTGGTCGCCAGACATTAGTTGGGTATGGATCACCAACAGATGCAATGATTTCAAGACCTGATTTTGAAGTGTATCAGGAGGATGGGAATTTTAAACGAATTCCAGATTTCTGGCAAGGATACGGATACGGAATGGGAGGTTATATTTATGAGAACCAAAACCCTGTTGCCGGTATGGAAAATAATATTGAGTCGAAGACCAACTCTTTTATTGGAAATGCCTACGTAAGCGTTGAGCCTATACAAGATTTATCTTTAAAAGCACAGATAAATGTTCGGTCTTTTAATACTGTTGGTTCTGATTTTGCACCAACGCGGGCTCAAAGTTATGATGTGTTTAATACAGAGAGAAAAAGCATGTTGTCAAATAACCTTTCTGATATTACAAATGTTTCCACTGTTTTTCAGGCTAACTATGTGAAGAACATTAACGATCATTATTTTACGATAATGGGCGGAATCTCATATGATCGAAATTTTTATCATAGCGAGTATCAAACCTACCTAGGTACTGCTGATGATTATGTACTTACAAATACCTCTTCAGCAGCAACTCATTTTTATTCTCAAGGAGGGAAAGCCGAAAGTGGAACAAACTCTATTTACAGTCGATTGCAATATTCTTATTTAGCAAAGTATACAGCAACGGTTAATTTTAGAACCGATGAATCTTCAAAGTTTGCACCAGGAAATAAGCGTGCCTATTTTCCTTCTGTTGCTTTAAATTGGAATATTGTAAATGAGGGATTTATGAAAGATCAAACATTTGTGAATCAATTAAAATTGCGCGGAAGTGTTGGAAGAACGGGTTCTTCAAATGTGAGCGATTTTAGTTACCTGCAATTTTTTGGAGTGGGTCAAATCGAGACTGCCAATTACGATGGTCAATCAACAATTGTAAATTCTAAAAGCTTTCCAAACAAAGATATTAAGTGGGAAACAACAACAGAATACAATTTAGGCCTTGACTTTTCATTTTTTAATGATCGTTTGTATGGAAGTGTTGATGTTTACAATAAATATACGAAAGATGTTTTGGCTCCATCTCCAATTTTTCTTGAGGCTGGATCTCCTAATTTCATAAGTAATCTTGCAGAAATAAGTAATAAAGGAATAGAACTTGACTTTGGTGGTTATTTTATTAAAAATGATCAATTCTCATGGAGTGCCGATTTTAATATTGCTTTAAATAGGAATAAAGTCGACGATATTCATGGCGCATCTCTTTCTCAGTATCAAATGGATAATTTTATAGAAGGTGAACCTGTTGGTACTATAAAGGGATACCGTGTTGAAAAAATTATTCAGGATAACTCCGAAATAGCAGCTTTGAATTCAAGTTCTCCAACAGGTACTTACTATAAGGAAACTACAGGAGCTGGTGATTATTTGTACAAAGACATGAATGGTGATGGACGAATTACATCTGATGACAGAGTTGTTATAGGAAACATGCAAGCTGATTTCTTCGGTGGTTTTTCAACAACTTTTACTTATAAGGGTTTGTATTTATTTGCCGGTTTCCAGTATTCTGTTGGAAATGAAAGAGAGTGGGGGAATTACCGATCTCTAATAGGAAGCCCATCTGTTTTTGCAAACATGGCAAAGGAGGCTTTAACTGATACCTGGACTCCTGAGAATACTGATGCTAAATATACACGTTTGATTTATGGGAATTACGACAATGCAAGTGTAAATGACCGTAACATTCAGGATGCATCTTATTTAAGGTTTAAGATTTTAAGATTAGGTTATCAGGTTCCTGAAAATATTTTAAAGAATTCTCCATTGCAAACTGTGAATCTATTTGCTTCAGCATCAAATTTATTTACAGTTACAAATTATAAGGGGCTAGATCCTGAGGCTATCAATAGTTCGTATATAAGTTCTGGTGTTGTTGGTGGGGATGATTATCCGTTTGCTAAAACATTTTCACTAGGAGTAACTGTTGGATTTTAAATGACAATTAAATTAAAAGATATGAAACGTCCATGCCAAAGCGATTTTGACACACAGGGGGATGATTATTCCAGCATGGTAAGTTCCATATGGCAAAAACTTAAAATTATAATCATATGAAACGAGCTATAAGCAAAGTTTTTTCGCACCGCGGGATAATTATTGGCGACTTTCATATGGACATAACAAAAAACTATAATCATATGAAAAAATATAATTTCATTTTTCTACTGGGATTCATGCTATCCATTTTGTCTTGTGATATCATGGGTTCAATAGATGATATTGAGCCTCTTAATAAACTTGAAGAAAGCGAGGCTTTTACTGATGATATAAAAGTTGAAGCAGCATTGAATGGTGTTTATGCCACATGGCGAAAAGCATCGGGAAGGTACCTTCCGGGCAATATAATGGCTTTATCGGGTAATTATAGCCGCAATTATAATACATCGTTTAACGAAAATAATATCGACTACAATAATTCAGATATTCTTGATGCTTACTCTGGGTATTATGAGTTAATTCAGCGAGCTAATTTTTTGATTGATGCAATGCAGAGTGATCAACCTATAACAGGTATGACTGATGATCGCAGAGCAGAAGTAGAAGCAGAAGCAAGAATTTCCAGAGCAATGAGTCACTTGTTTTTATTAGAGATTTTTGGTCAGTTTTATGATATTAATTCTACTTATGGAATTGTTTTAAAAATGACTGCCTCTCGCAAACTTGAAAATCCTAAAAGAAATACAGTACAAGAGGTTTATGATGGTATTATTGAAGATTTAGATTTTGCAATTTTAAATGCTCCGGAGTTTACACCGCATTACAAAATGTCGAAATCTGTAGCCCAGGCTTTTAAAGCAAAAACATTATTATATATGGGCTTATACAACGAGGCCGCTGATATGGCTTTAGCGGTAATCAATGATTTTTATTATCCTCTGGAAGCTAATTATAAGGATATTTTTAAGAATGGATATAACTCACAAGAGGTATTATTTGCTCCGCTTTCTGTAGCATACGGCGAAAATGTACCTGTAAACATTAGTAATTACTTCACAGCTTTAGCAATTGAGCAAATTGCTGATCAAGAGGCTGAGGATGATATCTCTGGAACAGTGTATGACAAACGATATACTTTTGCACACATCGACGGCGTGTCTCTGGGACTAAGAAATGCTAAATATCCATATAATTCTGCCACTGAAGGACAGCAGTCTAATACTCATTTTATTATGAGAACAGCTGAAGTTTATTTAATTTATGCCGAAGCAAAAGCAAGATTAGCTGCTGGCACAACGGTTGATCCTGAAGCGTTAGATATGCTGAATGAAATCAGAATAAGAGCAAATATGCCTGCTAAATCTCCAATCACTAAGAAGGCTCTTCTTGAAGATATTCGTATTGAGAAAAATTTAGAACTATTTGGCGAATTTGGACAGCCATGGTTCGACTTAATTCGATATCATACGTATGGGGATATTGATATTTCGTTGATCAAATCATCTATTGTTTCGATTGATCAGCTAACAATGCCAATACCCAGAGCTGCATTTGCAGGAAATAATGCTTTGATCCAAAATCCTGGTTATTCAAAATAATTTTAAAGGAGGAAGTTTTTCACTTCCTCCTATTAAATAACTGACGTTGTTTATAGAGACATGTCTTGTAATATGTTTGGACATAGGATTTGTAAATGGATTGTAATTTAAAAGTTTAAGATGAGAAAGATTGATTTAATAATAGGGTTCGTGTTATGTTTTATGTTTGGATGTAACATTGCCCCGACCGGATATGTTATAAATGGCACATGTAGTGAAAAGGATTTTGATGGTAAAGCCTTTCTTTTTAGCTCAACATTTGATACCCTTCAAGTAGCTAATGTAGTTAATGGCAAATATGAATTTAAAGGTCAGGTAGATCAACCTACAATGGCCAAAATTATCATCAGTCATACAAGTTTTGACTTGATACTTGAAAATGATTCTTACGAGGTAATTGTTAATGACTATGTGAAGTATGCTAAAGGAGGAAAGATTAATACTTTGGTTTATGGGTATAATGGGGATGAGGAATATCTTGCTGCTAGAAAGGACTATAAAGAAGCAGTTATGACGGAATTCACGGGGCTTGATATGATGGATAAAGTAGCCGTAGATAATGCAAGAGCTAAGGTGAATTCTAAACAATCCGTATGTTTTAAATTCGTTGAAATTCATCAAAATAATATATTGGAAGGAGATTATCCTGTTTTTGCTAAACTGTACGTTTTGTCAAATCATATCGATTGGAAAAACTACGATATCAACAAGTGTTTAGAATTGGTTGGAGAGTACGAAAAGGAATTAGGAAACAATGAATTTTTAAATCAATTGAGGCAATATTACCTTGATGAAATAAGTGCTGTTGAGAAGCGTAAATCAGTTGTTCCGGGAAAATTGTTTAAAGATGTGATTGCAACCGATCCTGATGATAAGGAGGTTAAATTATCGGATATTGTTTCTCAAAATAAGTACACTCTTTTTGAAATGTGGGCTTCTTGGTGTGGTCCATGCAGAGGGGAGTTTCCTCATCTAAAAAAAGCTTATGGCGTTTATCATGAAAAAGGCTTTGAAATCTATGCACTCTCGTTCGATGATAATATGAAGCAATGGTCGAAAGCATTGAAACAGGAAAATGTACCTTGGGTTAATGTCGTTGATTTTAAAGGGTTTGAAAGTTTGGCCGCTCAACAGTATGTAGTACAAGGTATCCCTGCTAGTTTTTTAATCTCTAAAGAAGGAATTATTGTTGCTGTAGGCGATGATATAAGGGGGTTTGCTTTAGATAATAAATTAAAAGAATTATTCGAAAATTAGTCACTTCGAGTAAGAAAAATATTATTGTTTTTGGGTCAATATTGTTACTGATGGCAAAATTGCAACTGTAAATGTCCAAAATTCTTCTGGAAAATCTGATAAGTTTTTGGATGACTTAAAGAATTTGTAATTGTAAAACTTTTTTATTCTTATTTTTTTT
>JAQBBZ010000319.1:0-4229 GCA_032125735.1 Labilibaculum sp. | reverse complement strand
AAAAACAATATGGAATACATCAGCCATAAAGTTGATTTAAATTGGGTTGCCGTTCGCTTCACAAAAAAATAAAACATGATACAATTGTCGGTTCTTGTAATTTATAAAAAGGATACAGAACCGGCAATTTACTTTCCATATCCCATCAAATTTGTTAAATTGCCTTAGCAAATATTACTACACCCGAAACTTCATTTACAATGAATAAGCTTCTCATCTCTTTTATTCTTCTTTTAGGAATAACAATTTCAGCCAATTCAGTCCTGGCACAAAGTATAAAGTCATTTTCTCATGACTCACTTAACTTTCAGGATGAATTTTTGAAATTTATGGATCATCCAACCAAAAAGAAAGAAAGCAAAGAGTTTGCAGAGCAATTTCCTACCTTTTGGTTCTCACCAGAAATGACAAGTGAAAAGCGACAAAATATATACGAAATATGCGATATTTTCCTAATCAAAAAGGCCAGATCTTTTCCTGATTTCTACAATTATTTTAAAACAATCATGTTGTTTCAGCAACAAAGTCGCGATGAAATGGATTACTCCAATTGGGAGAAGGGATTGATTCAACAAATCAGCAATAAAAAAAATAGGCTTACTGAAACCCAAGACTTTTTAATTCAAACGCAAAATTTATTACAGGATTCAATAATATATGAATCTTACGCAACCAAATGGAAATGTGAGAATGCAAAATTCAAGTTCTTGTTCGATAAAGAATTAAGCATTCAATTCGATCAGGCCGACCTTTATTGCATCGCACAGCGCGATAGTTCATGCATTTACAATACGAGTGGAATTTATCATCCGTTCGAAAAAATTTGGACTGGAAACAAAGGAAAAGTAACATGGGCAAGAGCTGGGAAAAGCGATTCGGAAGAATTCGCAACATTCGATTCTTATGCTGTCGACACTCAAAAATCATCTTTCCAAATTGATACCGTCAGCTACTATAACAAAGAACTTTTTACTGATGAAATCATGGGAAGTCTCTCAGAAAAAATGAACTCGGTAAAAAATCCTTCTTTAGCAATCTATCCCCGTTTTGAATCGTTCGAAAAAGAGATAGAAATTAAAAACCTATTCGAAAATCTTAATTACAAAGGTGGTATTGCCATTCATGGAGCTAAATTTCTAGGAATAGGAAGTCCCGAATTACCCTCGGTTATTGAATTATCCAGACATGATACATTATTCTTAAGAGCCCGATCAGAACACTTTTCATTTCATGATGATCGTGTTGCTGGAAAAGATACTGAAATTGAAATTTTAATTGATACCTGTCAAATCTATCATCCTGGTTTATTTTTTCAATATTTTCCAAACAAAAAAGAAGTCAATCTAATCCGTGAAGGGGAAGGAATTGCTTTGAGTCCCTACTTCGATACCTATCACAACCTGATTATGGATTTTGGTATGTTGACATGGAATATGGATGAAAACCTAATGCACTTTGGAAGTCTGAAAGGTGCTACCAGTAGGCAGGCTAACTTCGAGTCGATGAATTATTTTAGTTTGAACCGATTCATGAAAATACAGGGAATGGATCAGGAAAATCCTTTGGTTTCCTTGCGTAAATATGCCGATTACTCATATGTCGAAACATTCACTGCAATGGAATATGCCAATTTTATTAAAAAACCAGTAAACCAGGTTCGGCAACAAATTATTGGATTATCGTTTCAAGGATTTGTAATCTACAACCGAAACACCGATGAAGTAACATTGCAGCAACGCCTTACCGACTACATAAAATCAGGTATGGGGCGACAAGATTATGATGTAATTCGATTTACTACTGAAACGGAAAATAATGAAGATGATGCAACTCTTCGAATGGGAAATTACAATTTAGATATTAACGGTGTAAAACACATTGCTGTTAGTGATTCTCAAAATGTTGTCATTTTTCCAAAGCATCAAAAAATAACACTTAAAAAGAATCGGGATTTCCAGTTCGACGGAAGAATTATGGCCGGATTACTGGATATGTATGGAAAGGATTTTAATTTCTCGTACGAAAAATTCAAAATTGACCTTGACCTGATAGACTCTTTACAAATAAACATTGTGACCGATTCCCTTTCTACCTACGGAAAAAGATACACGACACGATTAGGAAGTGTATTGGAAAAAATCACTGGTGATTTACTAATTGATGATCCCAACAATAAATCGGGAATGAAACAATTCGATGAATATCCAATATTTAATAGTTCTGACTCTTGTTTTGTTTACTACGACAGCAAAAACATTCAGGATGGAGTGTACAAAAAAGAAGAATTTTATTTCAAGGTTGATCCATACACAATCAATAATATTAATGACTTTAAGAAGGAAGACATTTCATTAAAAGGATCTTTTGTTTCCGATAGCATATTCCCAACATTTAGAGAAACACTAAGTATTGCTGATGATAATTCGCTGGGATTCTACCACGTAACGCCTCAAAAAGGATTACCTGTTTATGGAAAAGGTACTTTTACGGATACCATTCACCTTTCCAATGCAGGTTTAATAGGAGATGGAACACTTAACTACCTCACCTCCATCACAAAATCGAAAGAATTTGTGTTCAGACCGGAAATAATGACCACCCAAGCAGAAAGCTTCGAATTGAAAGAGTTGGCGGCGCGCATGAACAATCCGCAAGTGAATGCCGAGAAAATTTTTGCGACTTGGTATCCATACAAAGAGGAACTCTACGTAAAGAGTTCTGCTCTGCCGATTGATATGTACAAAAAGTTAGCGACTCTTGCCGGAATACTAAAAATTACGCCAACAGAAATTACAGGAGTTGGGAACATGGAATTGGTTAATGCTGAACTTAAGTCAGATTATTTTACTTATACACCTAAAACCATTGTTGCCGATACGGCAAGTTTTAAACTAAGAAATACCGATGCAGAGGGCTATGCGTTCGAAAGTAAGGACGTAAGAGCACTTATTGATTTCACAAGTAGAACAGGACAATTTACAAGCACAAAAGAGGGTAGCATCAGTGAATTTCCATCGAACAGATACATGGCCTACATCAATAGCTTTGGTTGGGAAATGGATCAACAAGAACTTCTGTTCGGAAACGAGGATGAAAACAAATTGGCCTCATTGTGGGAACAGGACAAAATGGCAAGCTTAGCCAAAACAGCTTATACCGAATTTATTTCCACAAGCATGAAACAGGATTCACTAAGCTTTAACACACCATTGGCACGATACAGTACTATCGATCATACCATTAAAGCAAAATATGTGACCAATTTGGCTGTTGCCGATGCAAAAATATACCCAGACAAGGGAGACGTGAATATTGAAGAAGAAGGACTGATGCAAACGCTTCGAAACTCGAGAGTACTTGCAGATACCCTTACTTCATTTCACAATATTTTTAATGCAAGCATTAACGTTCACAGCAAAAATTCCTATTCCGGATCGGGTAATTACACCTATCTGGATGCAGTAGAAGCTGAACAAGTGCTGTTCTTTGATGTGATAGATGTGGATAGCACCGGGCAAACCATTGCCATGGGAAATCTGCCCGAAGAAAAATCGTTTAGCTTAAGTCCCGATTTTGATTACAAAGGAAAAGTTCGATTGGAAGCGCGCGAAAAATCACTGTTCTTCCAAGGTCAGACCAAAATTCACAACAAGTGTGAAAGCATTAACGACAACTGGCTCGATTTCTCATCACAAATCGATCCGAAAGAAATTTATATCCCTGTTGATTTGCACGTAACAGATGACGAAAGTTTAATGCTATACAATAGTTTCTTCTTAACGAATGATTCAATTCATATCTATTCGTCTTTCCTATCGCGCAGGATATTTTACACCGATAATGTGTTATTGGAAGCAAGAGGATTCCTTACTTTCAATCCGAATTTACAGGCCTATCAAATTGCTCCAAAAGACAAATTACAAGATATGGACGCAAGCGGAAATATACTTTCTTTCTATCAAGGCAATTGTAATCTGAGAGGAGAAGGTTTAATTAATTTGGGAACCGAATTAGGACAAATTAAACAAATTTCGGCCGGAGCCATCGAGCATGATTTATCGAGCGATATTACGACTCTTGACTTAATTTTTGGGGTAGATTTCTTTATGAATGATCAGGCCATGAAAATAATGGAAACAGCATTTACTCAGGCCAATTTAAAGCATACGAATTTAAACAAACAAACCTACACAAGAAAACTAGCCGATATAATGGGTCGCAAAAGAGCC
>JAQBBZ010000318.1:0-7022 GCA_032125735.1 Labilibaculum sp. | reverse complement strand
GAGATGGATTATATATATATATCCCATCTTCATCTTTTAAGCCAATTATATTAGCTCCAGATTTGTCTCTTACATTTAGCTCACGAATGGACTTACCCACAAAGCAATTGGCCAACTCCCGACAACTTACTTCTTCCAACTTCACTCCCTGTGTTGATTGCATTAGAATATTATCCAGAAACTCAACAACATCTGGTTGAGCAACCAACTTTGCCATTTGCTGACCTCCCAATCGATCGGGCATGATAACATTATTAGCTCCCGCTCTTTTTAATTTATTATCAGATTGACTTTTTTCCGATCGAGATATAATCTTAATCGTTGAATTCATTTCCCGAGCGGTAAGAACAACATACACATTCTCTGCATCATTTGGAATTGCAGTTATTAATGCTTTAGCCGTGGCTATATTCGCCATATCCAACACCTCCTCTTGAGTGGCATCCCCTTGCACAAACAAAAGCTCCGGAATCAAACGAATTCTATCGATAGAGCTTTCTTCAGAATCAACAACAACAACTTTCTCTCCATGTGCAATTAACTCAAGGCAAGCCTGTTTCCCGTTTCTTCCAAAACCACAGACAATAACATGTCCACTTAATTTTTCTATACTTCTCACAATCCTATAGTCTTTTAAATTTCTACGAAAAACTCCATCTAATATAAATCGGGTTACTGCGGAGGCTAAATATCCGAATATTCCAAAACTCACAAAAATTAGAAATATAGTAAAGAGTTTCCCTGTATCTGTCATTGGATGCACTTCGGTAAACCCGACCGTAGTAATCGTAATCACAGTCATATACAAGGCATCAATAAAAGAGTAGGCGTTATTCAGCAACATGTAGCCAGCCGTACCAACAAAAATTGCCAATATCAAAAATGACATTGCAATACTTAATGTTCGTATGTTTTCCTCCCAAATTTTCTGTTTATCCATTCCTGCAAGATTAAAATCTAATATAATCATTAAAGCCACACATACACAAAGGAAACATTATATTTTAAGAAGATAAATTAACATTACGTATAATTCTATTTCCAAATTCACACTGCAAACAATTAGACAAATCGCAATAATTTGATTTTAATTGAAGCAAGGCTTGAGAATGGTACGCCGACTTCACGTCAACACCACAGTCTTCCCATTTTCGGGTTATTGAATTTTTCTCAGCAGGAATCTCTCCTAACATATCACATGCTCGATCCTTCCATTTCTGAGAATCATTCATTCTACCATAAAGAAATAGAATTGGGACAACACAATTAATAATTAAACCATCAATGCTACTTTGACCAAAAGCTTTTAACTTTTCATTCGACTCCAATCCAAATTGATAATGAGTTGTCCAATACTCGGACGCCTGACAATTCAACAAATTTGAAATTTCTTTACTTGAATTAGCACTAAGAATTTGCGAAAACAAGGACTGGGAATTATGCACCAAGGAGGCAAATTGCGCAATTCGAATTGTTGGGAAATTTGATGGGCGTAAGCGCAACCACTTCCATCGACCAGGAGACAAGGCTTTCAATTGATATTTATTAGCCAAAAATTCATATTCAAGTTTCAATCCTTCGAGATACTCATCCTTACAATCAAATTTTTCAAATAATCCGGATTGACCAAACAACAATGCTTCCAACTGATAAAGAGAATTCTTTTGACGGGCCAAAAACTTCATTGGAATAGATCGGGCCAGCTGTTGAAAGGGATCTGAATTTACTTTCATTCCAAAATATCGTGCCAACACCTGATAAAATGTTTCCTCCCAAGAATTGTTATTTTGCTCTAAAATCTCTTGAATTTCATTCGACTTTCGTTCCAAACGTTCCAAAAGCATCCTATCTAACCAGTTTCGCACAAAAAAACTTTGGATCGTACTAATTTCATCAAAGCAGGGGATCCACTTTACAGATGACATCAAATTCCTATAATTATCAAGTAATTTAGGAGTGAAACTCATTTCTAAACAAGGAATCGTACGCTCGTTCTCCAGTACTATAGATGAGTCATCCTCCAGAACAACATGCAATATGACATTATCATAGGCAGAATCCTTACCGTGACCATGCGAATACCATGATGAAGATTTTAGGTGAATTTCAACATTCCCTGCCCAGAGCACATCATCAATCCTAATTCTTGCATCAAAAAAATCTGGTCCTGCATCGGAATTTTGCTTTCCGACATCAAGAATCTCAATTGCATTTCCTCTTGTGGAGAAAAGGTTCGCTTTAGAAAACAGATTCTGTTTCCAAATAAACTGCAGGAAATCTTCATTCATAGAATCAATTTTAGATCATCAGAAATCGAATTTAACAAATTATCGCATATTTGTCAATAAAAAAAGGCGGTAAATCATTGATTACCGCCTTATACAATATTTATTTTGAATCTATATCAAAGATTTCTCTTTTAACAGTTGTTCCATTTCCTCTTGCAATTTTTTCGATTCCTCCTTAGCTACTTCAGCAAATTTTTCAGAAGAATCAGCAAAAATAATTCCTCTTGAAGAATTTACTAATAATCCACAGGCATTATTCATTCCATATTTAGCAACCTCTTGCAAACTTCCGCCTTGAGCGCCAACACCTGGAACCAATAGGAAATGATCGGGAGCGATTTTCCGTATATCGCCTAACATTTCAGCTTTAGTTGCTCCAACCACATACATCATGTTTTCTTTTGTTCCCCATTCCTGAGATTTTTCGAGAACCCGTTCAAACAATCTCTGATTGTTCTGCTCGAAAAACTGCAAATCGAAAGCTCCCTTATTTGAAGTAAGAGCCAAAAGAATCACCCATTTGTTATCGTATTCAAGAAACGGAGTTACTGAATCTTCGCCCATATACGGAGCAACCGTAATTGAATCGAAAGGCATATTCTCAAAAAAAGCACTTGCATACATTTTTGAAGTGTTTCCAATATCACCTCTTTTAGCATCAGCAATCAAAAATACCTCAGGATAATTCTCTTTGATGTAGTTCACCGTTTTCTCAAGACTAATCCATCCTTTAGCTCCCAAACATTCATAAAATGCAATATTGGGTTTATAAGCTACAGTATATTCTGCTGTAGCATCAACAATTGCTTTATTGAATTCAAAAATAGGATCTTCAGTTTTCAAAAGATGAGAAGGAATTTTCTTCACATCACTATCTAACCCCACACAAAGGAAACTCTTCTTTTTCTTAATTTGCTCGAATAATGCTTGATAGTTCATATTAGGTTGTTTACTAGTTATTACAAAAATGGCAGTGGAGAAACCACTGCCAAAATATTATTACAAACCACTTTCTTTAAGTCGTTCTGAATTTTCTTCAATTTGAAGTTTATCAATTACTTCCTGAATATCGCCATCCATAGTTGCAGCCAAATTATACATCGTAAAATTAATACGATGGTCGGTCACCCTTCCTTGCGGAAAATTGTATGTTCGAATTTTTGCTGATCTATCTCCAGTCGAAACCATTGTTTTACGCTTGGATGAAATTTCATCGAGATATTTCTGATGTTCCAATGCATAGATACGAGAACGCAATTCGATCATTGCTTTGGCCAAATTTTTAATCTGTGATTTCTGATCCTGACATGTAACCACAATACCTGTTGGATTGTGAGTTAAACGAATGGCAGAATAGGTTGTATTCACAGACTGACCTCCAGGACCCGAAGAACAATAGGTATCTTTACGGATATCACTATCTTTTACATCAATATCAAATTCTTCCGCTTCAGGAAGAACAGCAACCGAAGCTGCACTGGTATGAACACGACCTTGTGTTTCTGTTTGTGGAACCCTTTGCACACGATGCACTCCCGATTCATATTTTAAAATCCCGTAAACCCCGTTTCCTGTTACGTTCATTACAATCTCCTTATATCCACCAGAAGTTCCTTCACTAAAACTTGAAATTGAAACCTTCCAACCTTTAGTCTCGCAAAACTTCGTATACATTCGAGCCAATTCACCAGCAAAAATACTAGCTTCATCACCTCCTGCACCTGCACGAACTTCCAGAATAGCATTTTTAGAATCTTCAGGATCTGCAGGTATTAGAAGCAATTTAATTTCTTCTTCCAGCTCAGGAATTTTACATTCCAATTCTTCTAATTCCATTTTAGCCATTTCGCGTAACTCCTCATCCGATTCGCTACTTAAAATTTCTTTTGATTCTGCAATCGTATCAAGAGTATTTCTGAATTTCTTCGCCGCATCTGAAACAGCTCCTAATTCCTTATATTCTTTACTTAGCTTTATATATCTCTTCATATCTCCCGTAACCGATGGATCGGTAATCAACTGACTAACCTCCTTGAATCGGATAAGGACACCTTCTAATTTATCAAGTAACAAATTACTGCTCATGTTATGAATTCTAAATTTGGAACAAAATTAGAAAAATAAAATCATTTTAAATAAGGCTTCATCAATTTAGATCCTGATTTTTAAGAAATCCCTGTCTTAAGGCTATTCCGTGAACGTCAGATCAATATTTTCACACAATAAATTACACATCACGCATTTATAAATTTTTATTTAATCTAATAAATTTTAATTTTAAGTAAACTTACATTAATTGCCCAAATAACTGAATTAACCTCATTTATCATTATCACACCCTAAACCTCACAAGCTATGAACAATTTAATGAAAATTACCCTCTCGCTCCTACTTCTTATTCTAACAACCAGCAAGTCCTGGGCAGAATCTGAAAAAATTAAATTCGGTAAAGTCTCAATGGAAGAACTGGAAATGAAGGTATGCGAGCAAGACACCAGTGCTGCTGCGGTAATACTTTATGACAGCGGAGCATCTTACTTTGAAACAGAATACATAAATGACAATTCCGATTTCGTTTGTAAATTTGAGCGTCATGTAAGAATAAAAATACTAAAACCTGAAGGCTTTGATTTTGCAACATTTAAAATCCCTCTACACCATAGTGCAAACGGAGAGGAAAAAATAGGAGCACTAAAAGCAAGAACTTACAATTTAGATGAAAAAATTATTATAGATAAGCTTGAAAAGAATTCTATTTTCGAAGAAGAAACCTCCCCTAATTGGAATCGAGTAAAGTTTACAATGCCAAATATAAAGGTAGGCTCCGTAATTGAATATAAATATCAGATTACATCACCCTTCTACCATAACTTTAGAGCTTGGCAATTTCAATATAGCATACCTGTTATTTACTCGAAATACAATACCCGAATCCCAAGCTATTTTAATTACCAAATAACTACAAAAGGATATTATCCAATAACAAAATCAGATGAAACGAGAAGACCAGAAAGTTTTTTGATAAAATACAAGGAAATGGATAAAAGCCCAGGAAGTGCAAAAATGATAGAACATCAATATACTCTCACTCCTAATTCAAATGTTACTGAGTACTTTGCTGAAAACATCCCCGCTTTTAAGCAAGAATCTTATATGCTTGCTCAAGAAAACTACTTAAGCATGATAGAATTTGAATTGCAATCTTACCAATTCGATGGTGGCGCATTTCACAGTTACACTTCTGACTGGGAAAATGTTCAAGATAAACTAGTTAAATCGGATGACTTTGGAGGAGCTTTAAAAAAAGATGGATTTATTAACGACATAATCACTCCACTTATTGACGGAGTACAAAGTGACGAAGAAAAAACAGCGATACTCTTCCAAGCTGTGCAGAATAATATTAAATGGAATGAAAAAAATAAATTATTTTGTGAGAAGAGCCTAAGATCAGTATGGAAAGATAAATTGGGCAGTTCTGCGGAAATCAATCTCCTTTTGGTAGCAATGCTTCGCGAGGCAGGTATAAACGCAAATCCTATCGTTTTAAGCACCCGGGAAAATGGAATTATTCACCCATCACATCCAACAATAACACAAATGAACTATGTTGTTGCTTGTGCCGAAATAAATGACAACAAATACCTAATGGATGCAACAGATCCCTATTGTCCGATTGGAATTCTTCCATTTCGATGTTTAAATGACAAAGGCAGATTAATCACAGAAACTGACTCTGAATGGATTAATCTTGACCCAAGCAAAGGATCAAAAATTGCAATTATGTCGACCCTTAGCCTCACTGAGGAAGGTACTCTAAAAGGACAAGTGACTGAAGCTTTTTATGACTATGAAGGAATAGACATCAGAAAAAAGATTTCGAACAACACCGAAGGATACACCGAAAAATTAGAATCGAATTACGAAGACTGGAATATTTCGGAAATAGAATACAAAAATCTGGATGACAGAAACAAACCATTGCAAATACGCTACTCTACAGAAATTGAAAATCGTGCCAACATGGAAGGTGAAAGAATCTATTTCAATCCGATTTTAAAGTACAAAACAACAGAGAACCCCTTTAAACTGGAACAAAGAGAATACCCGGTTAATTTTGGGCATCCAATAAGTGTAAATTACATAATGATTCTCGAACTTCCCATTAATTATACCATAGAAGAACAACCAAAATCTGCAAAGATTTCACTTCCTGATAATGGTGGGGTTTACACTTATCAAATTAATCAAACTGATAATAAGGTACTGATCAAATACAATTTCAATACTGGGAAATCGCAATATTTACCTTCAGAATATGAATATTTAAAAGAATTCTACAATCAAATTATTGCTAAGGAAAATCAAATTTTGGTGTTGAAAAAAATCGATCCAACTGCAATAAAATAAATAAAAAATTGATTTCAAACAAAAGAGGCTGTCCTATAAAGACAGCCTCTTTTGCAATATATTCTAATATCTTAATATTCAAATTCTCCAAATTCACTCTTGATCGTCAATTTTTTCCCTTTATTTGGCTCACATCGGCCAATTATTTGAGCATCTACATTAAATTCTTTTGATATTGAGATGATCTTCTCTGCGATTTCTTCAGGAACGTACAATTCAAATCGATGTCCCATATTAAACACCTTATACATCTCATCCCATGAAGTTCCACTCTGTTCTTTTATCAGTTTAAACAAGGGAGGAACCGAAAACATATTATCCTTA
>JAQBBZ010000317.1:0-9687 GCA_032125735.1 Labilibaculum sp. | reverse complement strand
TGATAATGTAGGGAAACATATAGAACCGATTGTTCTTGATCCTTTATATTCCTTTACGTGCAAGGATTATAGTAATCCAATTTATAACTAGCTAGCTAATTTTCTTCCTTCTCATCTAAAAAAATTTTTTTATACGGATTGAGTATTATGGCTTCTGTTTTTTCTTTTGTTATTTCAGAAGCCAAATATTCAGCATATTCACTTTTCAGCCCTTTTGTTGCATAAGTATCCAGCCACACTTGAATTTTCAGCATGGCAATACTTAAGGCGTCCTGAATGTTAGCTTCCCGAATTATATAATCGATATTCATACCAATAAAAGAATAATTTAATGTGATTCGACAAGGACAAACTCACGCAAATCGGAGACTAATATCTCTTCAATCTCAATGAACCTATCTTTTGGCGTTTTGGTAAATAACATTCCAAAAATGGAGTATGTTTTATAATCTATCTTCCTTAACTCCAGCGGATTACAAAAACAACTCAATAACTTTCCGTAATCAAATTGAACAATCTGGCTAGATGGTATTTTGGTTGAATTATCTAAAATGACCAAGGAGTAAATCTCATCATCCATCTCCTCAAAAATACGATTCCAATCAGGTTTCACATTGCATAAAAAGCAATGATAAGGATTCAATTTTGTTGCTAAATAGGTTAAATCTGCTGTAGTACACCAACCACCAAACCTCATAGGATTCACTTCAATCGGAATCAATTTCCCATTTTCATCCACACGAACTTCGATGTGAACAGGAAAATTTTTCAAATCGGCTCGTTTTCCTAATTCATCAACAAATTGTGTGAATTGTGGAAGGTAAGCCTTAATTAATTCTTTTGAAGTGTAATAAACCCGATCGCTAACATCCTTGTCCGAAGAAAAAAGATGCTTTAGTATTCCTAACACAACTGGGTTTCCATTTTCGTCGAAATAAGCATCGAACGCGAACTCCTCTCCGGCAATTACTTCCTCAATTAAAAAAGAAGATGCATTAACCACCTCTATAGGAAACAAAGCTTGAGCATCGATAAACTCTTCTTTTATTAATTGCTTCACTCTTACCCAATCATCCTCATTTATCACCTTATGAACTCCCAAACTTAAAAAACCTACTGCTGGCTTAATTATAAATGGCATTGGTAATTCAGTCAATTGAATTTCATCCAAATCTAGTAGTGCTACTTCCTTGAAAAAGAAATTGGGGTACATCCCCTGAACCAATTTTCGAAACTTAACTTTATTTTTAAATACATTAATGTACTCAGGCAACTTGGTGAAACTTAAATGATTTACAACCCAGTTGATCGAATTCTCGGAATTAGTATAAATACGACTATTGATATTATCGCGAAATTGTTGAACAATTTGCTCTGAACTAATCAATGGAAGCTCTCCTTTTTCGGTAACATCACTGGTATCCAGAGCTGAAAATTTATATTTTACAATTGTCTCTTTAAGAAACTTCGAAACGTAAGGTTTATCTAATAAAATCATGCAATAGCAGTATTAGTTGTTTTGGAGGGTATGAAATCTTACACAAAGCTACAAAATATGTTTGTGTAAATCCTCTTTTGTGAAAGGACGGGCAAATACAAAAAATCAAACCAAAAGCTTACTAAGCTGAGTTCGATCTAAGAAAGCACAAACCAACACGCTGGTAATGGGAGGCATATCATAAGCTATAACAGGCTGTTCATTTTTAGGATGTGACAACTTATGGGTTATCAGGTGGCAGATCGTCACGTGTACAAGTGGGTGATCGCCATGTGTACACATGAGTGACCAACACCTGTACACATGGTAGGCTACCAGATATTTGGTTTCATTGATAATGATTTACAAACACTGATGGCAACATATATCACTTTGGATGATTAATTCAAATTCGTACCTTTTACGCTCTAAAATCATTAATATGCATATCTGTGAAAAACAAAATACTTATCGCCTACTCTATTCCTAAAGAAGGACTTACCGAATTGGAAACTCATTTCGATTTGATATATCCCGAAAAGGATTTCTTTACAAAAGATGAACTAATTGAGCTAATACCCGAATGTATTGGTTTACTATCCATTTTTAATAGAGAAGTATCCGTAGAAATAATAAAAGCAGGAAAGAATCTAAAAATTATTAGTAATTACGGAGTTGGATTTAACAACATCGATTTGAATGTAGCAAACGAACAGGGAATTATTGTTTGCAATACACCTGAATCAGTATGCGAACCTACGGCTGAATTGTGTATGGGACTTTTACTATCTCTTTCGAGGCAAATATCAAGCTGCAATTATGGATTAAAAACAAACCCTAATTTTGAATGGGGCGTAATGAAAAACTTAGGAAACACCTTACGAGGAAAGACTTTGGGTATTATTGGAATGGGGGAAATTGGCAAATCGGTAGCTGAAAAAGCAATGGTTTTTGGAATGAATATCGCGTATCACAATCGGAAATCGATTACTGATTTAAAATGGAATACTGCAGTTTACATGGGTTTAGATGAGCTTCTTGAAAAATCGGATGTAGTTTCTCTGCATTGTCCACTAACTCCCGAAACACATCATTTATTGGGCGAAAAAGAATTCATAAAAATGAAAAACACGGCCTTTTTGATTAATACGGCCCGTGGTGCTGTTGTAGATGAAACAGCCTTGGCAAAAGCACTCGAGAAAGGTGAAATTGCCGGTGCCGGTCTGGATGTTTTCGAAAACGAACCGACAATCCATCCTAACCTATTGCAACAAAAAAATGCTCTTGTTGTACCTCATATAGGAACTGCCACATGGGAAACCCGAATTGAAATGGGTAGAGAAGCCTGCCTGAATATTATCAATTATCTTAAACATGGCAAAACAAAAAATCGGGTGAATTAGGCTTTCCTTTAAAAGCTTTTGCCGACCTTTATCAATAGTAAACAATAAAAACGAAACAGCATATGCTTTTAGCCATCGACATAGGAAATTCTAATGTGGTTTGCGGTTTATCGAGCAATAATCATTGGGCAGAACAATTTAGAATTCATACTGTTGAAAACAAAACCGCAGATGAGTATGAAGTGATTTACAGAACCTTACTCGCTAGTCGGAATATCGATTTGAAGAAGATTGACCGGGTAGTTCTAAGCAGTGTGGTTCCTACGTTGATACTTCCCATCCGTGAAATGATTCGAAAACTATTCAATCAGGAACCACTTATCTTAGGCCCTAAATTGTATCCTCGTTTAAATATTGGAATAAGCAATCCATATGAAATTGGAACAGATCTGGTTGCCAATGCTGTCGCCGCTCACACCAAATATTCAGGCAATTGTATCGTAGTTGATTTTGGAACTGCACTAACTTTTACCGTGATAAAAGCAGATGGACATTTGTTAGGTGTGACTATTGCTCCAGGGCTTAAAACTGCCATGACATCACTTTCTCAAAAAACAGCGCAGTTGCCCAATGTAGATCTGGCAATACCCCCTTCTTGTATCGGAAAGAACACGGTTCATGCAATGCAAGCTGGAATTGTTTTAGGTTACAAAGGTTTAGTAGAGTCGCTCTTAACAGGTATGAAAAAGGAAATGGATGGAGAAACCACTGTTATTGCCACTGGAGGAATGGCAACTGTAATGCTTCCTATTCTCGACTGTTTCGATCATCATGAACCAATGTTAACTCTTGACGGGCTAAAAATCATTGGGAACCAATTTTACAAATAAGTCAATTCGCAGGAAAATATGCCATTAGAAATAGAACGAAAATACCTGATTAAAGCCGATTTATTAGATCTGCCACAAGACGGAAAAAAACTTACACAAGGATACATCTGGAGTGATCCGGATAAAAGTTTACGAATTAGAATTGCAGGAGACAAGGCTTTCCTAACCATTAAAGCTGGCAATAATCCTTTGAGTAGATCTGAATTTGAATATGAAATTCCAATGAAAGATGCATTAGAACTCTTAGATCTTTGCGATTCTAAGATTGAAAAAACAAGGTACCTGATTCCTCAAAATAATTTATTTTGGGAAATAGACGTATTTGAAGGTGATAACAATGGTTTAATTGTGGCCGAAATTGAACTAAGTTCAGAAAATGAACAATTAGAACTGCCCCAATGGATTGACAGTGAGGTTACAAACGAAAGCAAATATTTAAATGTAGAATTAATAAAACATCCCTTTTCCAAATGGTGAAAAAGGCAATGTTATAAATTCAGGGGCGGGCTTTTCCTCTTTAATTATTGACTTGTATATTTGAGACTGAATTTTTGTACGCACATCCAGCTCCAACAATTTCGTATTCGATTCATCAGGACATATTCGATTTGACAGAAAAATATAAAGCAAATCATATTTTGGATCAATCCAAATCATAGTACCAGTAAAACCAGTATGACCAAAGCTTAATTCGGAAGCCTCCTTGCATGTTGGCCCTCCTTTTTCTTTGGTATTGTAGATCGGCTTGTCAAAACCAATTCCTCTTCTATTTTCGGAATTCGAATAAGCACGCGACGTAAACCGATTCATTGTCTCAGCACTAATGTATTTTTCACCACCATAAGTCCCTTCCTGCAAGTACATTTGAGCCAATTTCGCCAGATCACTTGCATTGCCAAACATTCCTGCATGCCCCGAAACACCACCAAGCATTGCCGCAGTTGGATCGTGCACATATGCTTGAATCCATTGCTTTCGGAAAAGCTTATCATCTTGGGTTGGCACAATTCTATCTACATTAAAACGTTTTAAAGGATTAAAGCCCAAACTAGTGGCTCCTAACATATTGTACAAATGACTTTTCACATAGCTATCCAAGCATTCGCCCGTTATCTCCTTAACCATCTCTCCCATCATAATAAAACCAAGATCGCTGTACTTGTATCCATTTGATTTTCTTAATTCTGATGCTAATATTTGATTGATTATTGTATCATGATAACCTTTACGAATAAACAATTCATTAGCCACTTGAACAGGATAATCCTCAGAACTTTGATTGGAAAAAATTCCTTCCTTAAACTTATAATTTCGATCTAGGAACAATTTATCAGCCACTTTCAGACTGTACCGTTTCGAATAGGTGCGACTAAACAAATTCTTATCAAAACTTGCAGAATCTACAGCCTCCCATTGGAATGACTTAGAACTCAACAATCCCGATTCATGAGCTAAAATCTTCCTTAAAATTAAAGTATCCTTATTGGTGCCTTTAGCTTTCAGGAAATATTCCCCTAATGTGTGATCCACATCAATCCAACCTTTATCACTTAATTGCATTAATGCCGGAAGAGTAGCCGTTATTTTTGTGAGTGAAGCCAAGTCGTAAATGTCCGGATTACGTACCTCTACATTTCCTTCGTACGTGCGATAACCGTATGATTTATTAAATACCACTTTCCCTTTTCGGGCTACCAGGATTTGACAGCCTGGGGTTGCTTTTTTTTTTATTGCATCATTTACTATTGAATCAATAACGTTCAGTTTAAGCGTATTCAATCCAGCTTCTTCGGGTAATGAAAATCCCAAACGGTTGTGAGTTGTTTCAAAACCTGTTCCAACCAGAAAACGATCATTAACCGTAACTGGCAATCGACCTTGCGATTCTAAACCACCAAAAATAATTTGAGAAGAAGCCATCTGAGTTTCAATATTATCCTCATACGAAACCAAAATCCCTTTTAATCGATCAGTACCTTCGTAAAAATCCAAACCATAAGGGTTGGCAAAGAGATCAAAAATCACTTTCTTATTTTTTGAAAGTTCAGAAAGAAACACTACCGTTTGATTTGTAATTCCAAACTTCTTTGTAGCCCTCATATCACTATTGTGCTTACTTACTATTACTAAATTATATTTATCCAGTTTTTTCAATAATTGAAAGTAACTTTCAATAGAAGCATTTTTCTCTATTTGATAAAAATCTATATCCGTATATCTGCTCAGATATTCCTGAAATCTGTTTCGAATCGGAACCCCCATGGCTACAGAGGCAATTTTTAGAGTATCTAATCTTTTTAATGGCAATAAATCATCATCATTTTTCACCAATGTTATAGCCTTTTCTATTAGTTTGCGTCTTAACAGAAAACCTTGTTGTGTATTTAAACCTGACCAAAGCTTGTTCTGATCAATTGGTCTATACTCATTCAAATTGAGCCAGTACTTTGCTTTTAATATCTTCAAACACTTTTCGTTGATATCATCCCAGGAAAGTTCACCACTTTTTATAGCCAATTTTATTTCATTAACCGCTGTTGGTACATCTTCAGTAAAAAGAAGTACATCATTCCCGGCAACCAAAGCTTTAGCATCGACCACCCCTTTGGCATAAAATTTACGAATGCCTTGCATATTTAAAGCATCAGTAAATATTAAACCATTAAACCCCATATCATTCTTCAGAAGATCAGTTACAATAGGCTTGGAAAGTGTTGCGACTTTTTGCAATGAGTCAAGTACTGGTACGTTCAAATGAGAAACCATAATACCACCCAATCCATTTTTTATTAAACGGCGAAATGGAAATAGCTCAATAGAATCGAGCCTTTCAATAGAATGATCGACTAAAGGAAGATCAAAATGTGAATCTATTCCTGTATCTCCGTGCCCTGGGAAATGTTTACCGACAGCAATAATTCCTGATTTTTGCATTCCGGAAGCAAGAGCATAAGATTTATTAGTCACGTTGTAGCGATCCTCACCAAAAGAACGGCTATTAATTACTGGATTTTTTGGATTATTATTCACATCCATAACAGGAGAGAAATTTACATGAACACCTAATCTTTTGCATTCTATTCCGATCTGTTTTCCCAATTGAAAAATCAATTCATCATCTTGAATTGCTCCAAGCATAATTTGTCTAGGATAACTTATCGTTTGCTCTAATCTAGCTCCCAATCCGTTTTCTGCATCCATTCCGATCCAAAGGGGAACTTTTGCCAAACTTTGGTACCAATTGGTTAGTTCCGCTTGTTTTCCAAGTTCTCCTTGAAAGAAAATAATTCCTCCAATTTGATATTTATTCACCAAGTTGGAAATTTTCTCTGACTCTTCCTTTCCTTTATTGGAGTACGTGGCAACCATAAACAATTGAGTGATCCTTTCGTCATCGCTCAAAGTAGATAAAAGGGAATCTGCCCATTGATTGGATTCGGACAATTTATCAATCAAGCGATTTTCTTCTAATGAAATACTTTGTGCCGAAACAAAAAGATTACTTACAAGAAAAATAAGAATAAGAAATAGTCTTTGTGGATAATATATATGAGTCATGAAATCTTTCTTTTGCAATAAAACGGTGTAGTGAAACAAAATTAGAAATACCCTTTTAATTAATAGAATGATTCAGCACTTAAAATGAAAGATTAATAAATTATTTAGGAGTGAAAAGGATTGGAAGAATAAAAAAGGGGCAAAGCCCCCCTTTTAATTACTTACAACTATAAGCATACTTAAAACTTGAAAAGAACTGACGCAATTCAAGTCCGTTATAAAATTTGAAGATACTTCGACCTCCACTACACAAGTAAATCTATATGAAGATGAAGAATAAAACAAGTGTCAAGTTTGCCATTTTTTTCAAAATGGACACAACAAACTGTATCTTACTGATTACCCGCAAACAAGGGTTTTTATCAAAATGTCAAATGTATTATTCATTTTGAAAAATCAATAAAAACAATTAAATTAAAAAATGAAATGGACTTATACTGTATGTTAAATTCTAATCTACACATTATGAAAAAAATCATCCTTATAATAATTTCCATTGCGTTTAACTCGGTTATTCATGCTCAACAATCAGAAAAAATTAATTTGTTTCTAGACGATTTTGGAAACATTAGTTTGAGAGCAAATTTTCAACAAACAACAAGTCTTCAAATTCAAAATTGGATTTCTTCGCTTCCTGATAATGTGACTGGTAAGATCGAGTACAATAATTCAAATTCAGGAGAATTTCGTTTCAAAGGCTGTGTGCCTATTTTTTTAAGCGAAAGGCCTTCAGTTTTCCAGACTCAAATGCACTTTACACTTTCAATTCACAACAAGGATTACAAATCTACTGTTGAGATTACGGATATCTACTATCAATCCTTTCCTGAATATGGAAAACAAGGAACTCCATCTATCATTTCTTATCCTGAAGATTGGTACTCAAAAGCAAAATTGAGTAAAAAATCAGGCGAGCTTCCTTGGTTGAATCAAGTAGTAAAAGAAAACACCATTTCCAAAGCTGAAGAATTATTAGCTAGCGGAAATGAGTTTTTCAGGTAATTAGACTTAATTAAATAGAGTTGCAATTCTTTTGATCAGCATCTCTGCGTAAACTTTCAACCACAGCAATTATTTCTTTTGAAGCCATATCAATTTCTGTTTTTGTAGTATATCTGCCAACAGAAAAACGAATTGTTCCCATTGCATATTTTAAAGGAATTTTCATGGCTTCCAATGTTGCTGAAACACTTATTGAATCGGTATGACATGCAGCTCCTGCCGATGCAGCCACATTCTTTAATTTACCTAGAAGCTCATTCGCCTGAAGGTTTTTGAACGACACACTTAAGGTATTTGGCAAACAAAATGCGATGTTCCCATTAAACTGAACATCTGGAAGTTGAAATAAGTTAGTCCGTAAACGCTTAATAAGGTGTTTTTCATGCTTAATCCGTTCATCTTCGTTCTCCATTGACAATTCTGCAGCTTTTCCCAAGCCCACAATTTCCAATACATTCTCGGTACCTGCCCTTAAATTTCGTTCATGATCGGCTCCATGAATTAATTTCTGCAATTTGATTCCCTCCCGAATGTACAAAGCACCAATTCCTTTTGGCCCATACAATTTATGACCTGCAATAGTCAATAAATCAACACCTAATTCCGGAATATTTACCGGCACCTTACCAACAGCCTGTGCACAATCTGAATGCATAACAATGTTATATTCTTTCGCCAATTTCGAAATATCAGAAATAGGCTGTAAAGTTCCTACCTCATTATTCGCATACATGATCGAAATCAAAATAGTATCTGTCCGAATTGCATTTTTCACATCCAACAATCGAACTCTTCCTGTTTTATCAACTGGAAGATAAGTGACTTCGAAGCCTTCTGTCTCCAAAAATTTACAAACTTCGGTTATAGCCGGATGCTCGATAGAGGATGTAATAATGTGTTTGCCTTTATCCTGATTCGCGAAAGCATAACCTTTTAAGGCATAATTGTTCGACTCGCTACCTCCACTTGTAAATATCAATTCACTGGGATTGCAATTCAACAGCAAAGCGACTTGCTTTCTTGCCTTGTCAACAGCCTCTTTGCTTTGTCGCCCATAAAAATGAGAGCTTGAAGGATTACCAAAAAAACCTTTTAAATAAGGAATCATTGCTTCTGCAACTTCTGGTGCGATAGGTGTAGTCGCATTGTAATCAAGATATATAGGCTTCATTTCAGTAATTATTTCTTATTTATTTTCAAGAACTTTAAATTCAGTTCTCCGATTAAAAGTTCGTCCCTTCTCAGTCTTATTATCAGCAATCGGATGCGAAGCTCCGTATCCTTTATAAGTTAATCTGGATGATTCTATTCCCATTGAAATTAAATAATTGCAAACTTCCTTTGCTCTATTATTAGAAAGACTCTGATTGTGCTCTTCACTCCCTGTATTATCCGTATGACCGGCAATTTCAATTTT
>JAQBBZ010000316.1:0-2683 GCA_032125735.1 Labilibaculum sp. | reverse complement strand
TTGTCATCATCATCATCTTTTTGTGTTTGCATACTTATTGGAAGTTCAAGTCCAATAGCAAATCCATCTGCCACAAAATATCCTACTTGAGGTGCAAATTCAAAACTACTTGTTGATCCCCAATCTTCATCACCATCATCACTTTTCCACTTATTATTCATAGAACTAAAGTTCATGTTCGAATTTCCTCCAAACAAAAATTTTCCTTGTTCAGTCTGCGCTGATAACAAACCAACACAACAAAAAAATGCACAAATAGTAAAAATTAATTTCATCTTAGTGTGATTTAATTAGTACGCCTACTCTTACCATTTTCGGCAAGCTCTTTTTAATATCTTAGTTGTAATGCGGCTTACCACAACACTTCTTGAATTTTACGCCACTACCACAAGGACATGGACTATTTCGCCCAAGTAGTTGGTTCATTTTCTTCATATTACGAACCTGCATATTTTGATTAAACACCTCACTCATTAATTTGTAAAGTTCTGGATGAGTTCTGGCAAATAATTTTGGCCTTTCGAAAAAATACTCACTCGCAACGGAAAAGAATTCAGCTTTATTAGTTCCCCCATATGGATTAATATCAGACTTGTCGGCATAGATTTCTTCGATCTTCTTACTAATCAAATCCATCCATGGAATAACATATTGCCTTTCTAATAAGATAGAAGGAAGTCCATCAATAACTCCATCCATTTTATCAATTAAATGGATAAACTCATGAATGGCGGTGTTTTTCTTATCGGATTCGTTCACAAAACCAAGATGAAGTGCTGGCTTGGACAGAATCATTTTCCCTTCCATATATCCGGTTCCAACCATCCCTAAAATATTGGTATCAGAACCAGATGTTTCAAACTTTTCATTGAAACTGCCCGGATAGAGAAGCACTTCAGAAAGATTGGTGTATTTCCATTCCGGAAATTCGAAAATGGGAATAATTGCACTCGCAGCAACCAATACCTTGTCGGTAACACCTACATCTACATTAATTCCTGTTACTCTACAATTCAATAAAAACTCTTGAACTTTATATTCGAATCTGCTTTTCTCATCAGCGGAAAGTGCATTATAAAACACAACTTTATTTACCAAAATCATTCTCCATTCGTTAAGAAATGGTGTTGATGGAGTAAGCCAAGTATCTTTCTTTTTTATGTGCAATAAATACCAAACAAGTACCGCTGCAAGAGCTATTACAATTATCACATCCATAATGCTAACATTCTATTTATGAAGAGAAAATCCCTATTTAACCCAAATGTAATAAATGCAATTCTTATGTTGCTACTAATTTTCAAAATTATGATTATATAGAAATATTCTAAATTCTGCCAATTTAGTAATGCCCGATCTCGATTAGTTCGTCCAATACTTTAGGCAATTCAAAATTATCCTTTATCTTAGGGAGGTTTTATAATAAATCTATCAACCCAAAAATTACTAATCCCCTATTTTTTATGCACAGATTAAACGACTTTTTAGCCGGAATTGAAATCTACTTAGGAGGAAGTTTATGGTTCACTCTTTTACTATTAGGAACCGGAGTTTTCTTTACCATCTACTTAAAATTTCCACAAATCCGCTTTTTTAAGCATGCCTTAAAGGTGGTTTCTGGAAAATACGACAAACAGGGCGACAAAGGTGATGCGTCTCATTTCCAAGCGCTAGCAACAGCCTTGTCTGGCACAGTAGGAACTGGAAATATTGCTGGTGTTGCATTTGCCATTTACTTGGGTGGACCAGCGGCTTTATTCTGGATGTTGGTTACTGCCTTTTTAGGGATGACTACAAAATTTGTTGAGGTTAGCTTATCTCACAAATATCGCGAAACCGACGAAAAAGGATTCATATCCGGTGGCCCGATGTACTACATGAAAAACAAACTAAAAATGCCTTGGCTTGCCGGCTTTTTTGCTGCCATGACTATTGTTTCCTCTTTTGGCACAGGTAGTTTGCCACAAATTAATTCCATATCCAGTTCTCTCTATTCCACTTTTGGCTTCGATAAAATGATTACCGGAGGTATTTTGGCTGTATTACTCGGATTTGTAATTCTTGGAGGCATAAAAAGAATTGTGAAAGTTACAGATAAACTGGTGCCTGCCATGGCCATCATCTACTTTGTGGGAGCAATTTCTGTTATTTTATACAATTACGAAAATATTATTCCATCGCTTGTTTCTGTATTTGCAAATGTATTTACCGGCACGGCCGCAACAGGAGGATTTCTGGGTGCTGGCTTTGCTTATGCTTTTAACAGAGGAGTAAACAGAGGTTTGTTTAGCAATGAGGCCGGACAAGGTTCTGCTCCTATTGCTCATGCTGCAGCTCGTACGGACGAACCAGTATCCGAAGGAATGGTTGCCATTCTTGAACCGTTTATTGATACCATTATTATTTGTTCTTTAACCGGTTTGGTGATATTATCCTCTGGTGTTTGGAATGAAAAATTGCCTAATAGATTTCAAAATACGGACATGACAATTTTGGATCAGAAATATGATGACGCAAATATTGAAGATCAGAAAAAATTGTATGATTTTTTAAGTGGTGCCGAAAACCTCGCTCTTTTTTCTGGCGAATTAACAGTTGAAAATGGGATTGTTCAAAATCCTGTTTCCATTATTAACTCCCGTTCACTTGCCGAAGAAGTAAGAGTCTATCAGGATGACGAAAG
>JAQBBZ010000315.1:0-4632 GCA_032125735.1 Labilibaculum sp. | reverse complement strand
ATGTTGGTATTTCCAAATCGCCGTGCAGGTTTATTCTTTTCAAAATATTTAAATGAACTGATTGAACAACCAATTTGGGCACCAAAGATTCTGACCATTAATGATTTTTTTAAAACGCATTCTCAATTACAAACAGAGGATAACCTGGGCTTGCTTTTCCGATTGTATAAAATTTACATTCAAAAAATGGATGTGTCGGAGAGCTTCGATGAGTTTTACCATTGGGGTGAAATGCTACTGGGTGATTTCGACGATTTGGACAAGTACCGGGTGAATGCAAAGCATTTGTTTCAGAATTTAGCGGAGGAAAAAGAAATTGATAACCTGTTCGATTATCTAACAGATGAACAGATTGTTGCGATCCAATCATTTTGGAGTTCTTTCCGTCCCGAGAAATATTCTGAGCATCAAAAGGAGTTTGTGAAGCTTTGGGAAAATCTCTATCCTATTTATTCCGATTTTCGAGACGAATTGCAGTCTGAAGGATTGGCATACGAAGGAATGGCTTCGCGTAAATTGGTTGATAATCTGGAATCAGGGCATGTTGAAATCAATGCTGATAGAATTATTTTTATTGGCTTTAACGCATTAAATCGTTGCGAAAAGAATTTGTTCGATGAGTTGAAAAGGCAAGATAAAGCAGATTTTTATTGGGATTACGATGAATCATATCTTAAGAATCCTTTTCATGAAGCAGGTTTGTTTTTGCGGGAGAATATTAAAAGATTTCCATCACCAAAAACGAATATTCGCTTCGATAATATTAAAAACAATAAAACAAAAGTTGAATTTGTTTCGCTCTCTTCGGAAGTGGGACAGGCGAAGTATGCACACGCTGTGGTTGAGGAATTTTGTAAGAATTCAGACTACGCATTAGAGGAAACGGCTATTGTTTTGGCTGATGAGGAGTTGCTTCTTCCGGTATTGCATTCCATTCCTAAGATTGCAAAAAATGTGAATGTGACCATGGGGTATCCGGCAAAAAATACCCCTGTTGCCAGTTTGTTACGTTTGGTAATCGATCTGCAAAAAAGTGTGAAAAACCCTGCAGGAGAGGTAACGTTTCATCATAAACAGGTATTGGCCCTTTTGAATCACCAATATTTGAATTCGGTTAATCCCGAATTGGCTCATACCATTACTCAGGATATTTTAACGACCAATAGAATTCATGTACCACAAAGTTTGATTAAGGGTGATCCGGTATTGGAAAAACTTTTCTCTCCGGTTAATAGTGTGGAGCAATTTTCAATATATCTGCTCGAATTGCTTCAGGGAATTTATCAGAAATTAGATACGAATGATGAGGAAAAATCTTTGGTGGATAAAATTGAACAGGAATACATTTATCATTTATTTTTGGCGATAAAACGACTGAATTCGTTACTAAATCAGCACAAAATAGATCTTAAACAGGATACTTTTTATAAGATTCTTGATAAAATGATTCAGAGTTTGAGTATTCCATTTGAAGGAGAACCATTGGCTGGTTTGCAGGTGATGGGAATTTTGGAAACACGATTGCTCGATTTCAAAAAAATTGTAATTCTTTCGATGAACGAAGGTAAATTACCCAAGACAGGATCTGCAAACTCATTCGTTCCTTACCATCTACGTAAAGGATTTGGAATGCCAACAATCGATCATCAGGATGCTATTTTCGCTTACTATTTTTATAGACTGATTCAGCGTGTTGAAGATCTGAAATTGCTATACAGCACTCAAAGTGATGGAATGCGAACAGGGGAAATGAGTCGCTTTTTGTATCAGCTCAAATACGAATCAGATTTTGAGATTGTTGAGAACAGTCCATCTTACAATATTTCGTTACAGGAATCCAAGCCAATTAGTGTGGCTAAAAATGAACGAATTCAAACTCGTTTAAATGAGTATTGTGGTGATAGTTTTAAGAGTTTTTCGCCATCAGCATTAAACACCTACATGAATTGTAGTTTAAGCTTTTATTTTAAATATTTAGCGGGTTTAAAAGAGCCTGATGTGGTATTGGAGGAGATCGATCCGCCAACCTTTGGGAATTTATTTCACTCGGTTTTGGAAGAATTGTACAAGCCTTTTTGTGGCAAAACAATTCGGAAAGAAGATTTGGAGGGATTGCGAAAAAATAAAAACTTATTGGATCAGGTTTTAAAGGATGCTTTTCGAAGCATCTACTTTCAATTACAGAAAGATCAGCCAATGGAGATTGGTGGAAGGAATTTGCTTGTGTTCGATATCTTGAAGAAGTTTATTGATCGGATCTTAATTTTGGATCAGAAATTCGCTCCCTTTGAGATTGTTTCATTGGAGGGGAAATATAAGATTCAACTGCTTATTGGAGAGAATGCTGATCGAATGGTGAATATTAGTGGATTGATTGATAGGGTTGATAAATTGGGAGATACAATTCGTATTTTGGATTACAAAACCGGAAAGGCAGATTTGATTTTTAAGGATATTGCTTCTCTTTTCGAAAAAGAAGGAAAGAATACTAATAAAGCGGCATTTCAGACTTTGCTTTATTGTTTGTTTTACGACGAGAATTACAAGCCTGGCGTGCCAATTTCACCAGGAATATACAGCTTGAAAGAGTTTTTTAGCGATGGCTTCGATTGTACTTTATCTCAAAAAGAAGGGCGCGGAAATGCCATTCGGGTTGAGGATTACAGGATGTTTAAAGCCGAATTTATTGAAGGCCTAAAAGAATTGCTGGAAGAGATTTTTAATCAGGATATTCCTTTTTCGCAGGTAGAAAATAAAGATATTTGCCGAACTTGTGTGTATTCAGAAATTTGCCATCGGTAAATTGTGGTCAATCTTGTACCTAAAATTGAAAATATCAATAAAATGTATCGATCAGTTATCTTAATCTTGTTTTGTTTGTTGCTTGGACTTACTTCCAATGCACAAAAAAAATACAGCATCAGTTCAAAGAAAGCCATCAAAAATTACGAATTGGCTTCAGAGGCTTATCGAAAGATGGATAATTCAGAAGCGCTGAAATATTTAGATGTTGCAATTGAACAAAGTCCAAATTTTATTGAAGCATGGCTTTTTAAAGCTGATGTATTGCATGAAATGGGAAAGACTGAAAGCGAAATTGAGGCTTATGCTAAAGCAATCGAAATTGATGCCAATTTTTTTAAGAACGTACATTTTAATTTGGCAAATGCTTTTCTGAAAATAGGACAATACGAAAATGCGGTAAAGAAATATGAAGATTTTTTATCACTTTCAAACAGTTCCAGCAAAAACCAGGCATTGGCTAACGAAAGATTGAAAATTTGTCAGTTCGCGATCCATTCGATAGCTAATCCAGTTGATTTTAAACCAATAAATCTTGGTGAAAGTATAAATTCTGAATTTGATGAATACTGGCCTAGCCTTACCGCCGATGAGGAATTGCTCGTATTTACCCGATTGTTGACAGGGAAGAAAGAGGGGACTGAAGTGAAAATTAAAAGACAGGAGGATTTTTATGAGTCTCGCAGGGAAGATAGCGTGTGGATGCCTGCAGAACCATTATCTCTTGTTATAAATACTGAAATGAACGAGGGTGCTCAAACGATTACTGCTGATGGCAAATACATGTATTTTACTGCTTGTGATCGTTCCAATGGTTTTGGTCGATGCGATATTTATTATTCGGTTCGGGAAGGGAATGTTTGGTCGGTACCAATAAATGTAGGCAAACCAATTAATTCGAAAGATTGGGAAGCTCAGCCAAGCATATCGGCTGATGGACGGGAAATGTATTTTGTGAGCAATCGAAAATCGGGAAAGGGGAAAATGGATATCTGGCATTCGAGGTTAATCGAAACGACGGCTGATGGAAAGCAACGCTGGACTCAACCTACTAATTTCCCCCTAAATTCAGCAAATAATGAAATGTCGCCTTTTATTCACGTAGGAAATCAGTATTTGGTATTTTCCTCAGATGGTTTGAACGGAATGGGTGGATATGATCTGTTTAAAACGGAGAAAGATAAAGATGGAAAATGGAGCGAACCGGAAAATTTGGGATACCCAATTAATACATTTAACGATGAAATTGGATTGATTATTAATGCGAAAGGCGACAAAGCTTATTTTTCTTCCGATCGCCTAAAAGGCAAAGGAAAAGATATCTTCAGTTTTGATATGCCTGTCGATTTACAGCCACAGTCTGCGTCGTGGTTAAAGGGGAATGTACTGGATTCAAAATTTAAAAATCCCGTATCTGCTTCGCTTTTATTGATTGATTTGATGAGCAAAGACACAATTACTCAGATTAAATCGGATCGAACGGATGGCAGCTATTTGGTTTGTTTACCTTCGGGAAGAGAATATTTATTTTCTGCTGAGGCTGAAAATTATCTTTTTTATTCGGAGTATTTCGCAATGATGAATAATCAGGGGAAATCGAACCCTCAACAATTAAATATTTATTTAAATAGGATTGAAAAGGGAGAAGAAATTGTACTTCGGAATGTGTTTTTTGAAATTGACTCCTGGGATATCTTGTCAAAATCTGAAACAGAATTGACTCGTTTGTACGATCTATTGTCTACTCATCCTAAATTAAAAATTGAAATTGCCGGTCATACGGATAATACAGGGAGTGAAGAACACAACCTGAATCTTTCTAACAATCGG
>JAQBBZ010000314.1:0-9782 GCA_032125735.1 Labilibaculum sp. | reverse complement strand
CAGAGTATATAAAACAGAAAAAGCTTGGATCCCCACCCAAGCTTTTCTACTAACCACTATTTACTAACCTAAATCTTTAATCTATGAAAAAACGGTTACCAGCCGTCTACATTACAAATATACGGCATTGTTTAGTTAAGTGCACTTAATAAATGTTAAATGATACTAAAAATGCAAAATGTTGTGTTTTTGCAACTATCGATTTGATAAAATAAATAATAAAAAAAACCTAGGTCCCCACCTAGGTTTTTTAACTAATCAATAACCTAAATCAAAAATCTATGAAAAAAAGCTTTTTATGTCGTCTTGTATTATAAATATACTAAAATCTTTGATAAACGACACTAAATAGATGTTTAAAAATTCAAATAAATTTATTTAGACCTTAACATTGAATAATAAATCAATGATTTTTGCCTGAAATAAAGACATTTTCATTTATTTTTTTTGATGATTTTTTTTTTCATAAAAAGAACTTTTCCATTGCTCGAGGAATTTATCTAAATTAGGCCTTTAGCAAAAATTAAAATTCTATAATTGCCCCATGAATGAGTCAGTACTAAATGCTGTAATGCAACTTTTTGCCATTATCGTTGATGAACAACAGGATGGTTTTGAGGTAGCTGCAAGAGTTGTTGTTTCTAAGTATTTAGAGAAACGGTTTAGTAAAGAATGGCTTGATAGATATCTAAATAATTTCGACCGCTATTTACAAGAATCTTATTATACAAAAGGGAGTAAGGAAACGATTCTAAATAAGCATAATAAGGTTGCTGAGGTTTGTGCAAAATTGGTTGAAGAAGTAGAGCAAGAACAGAAAGTCTGGATTATGCTGCAACTGCTTGAATTTATTGATGATTCTGAATTTACAGGTCCTGAAGAACTTGATTATGTGAAAACGGTTTCAAAAGAGTTTAAAATTCCAAAAAACGAATTCGAACAGAGCCATCAGTTTATTTTAGGAACCGAATATTCGATACCTTTTAATCCGTATTTATTGATCATTGATGCTAATGAGACCTTTGAACATGAGGTGGTAAAGCATATTTATAGTCCTCGGTTACGGGGTCGTTTATTTATTCTTCATCTTGAAGGTACCAACACTTTCCTGATGAAATATTTTGGGGAGTACAACCTTTTTCTAAATGGGCACAACATCAAATTGGATCGTGCCTACATACTACCTTATGGTTCTGTGATTCGAAGTCATCGAATTGACCCCATATATTATTCCCAGATTGTATCGGTATTTATTGAACGGAAAAATCTTTCGGATATTCGTTTTGTAGCTAAAAATATTGAATTTAAGTTCCCCGGTTCCAAGAATGGCGTATTTCCTGTTAATTTTCATGTTGAATCGGGACAACTGATTGGAATAATGGGTGGTAGCGGAACAGGGAAGTCTACCTTGTTAAATGTGTTAAATGGGAATTTGCCGTTAAATCAGGGCGATATTTATATTAATGGATATAATCTTCATAAGGATAAAGAAGAACTTGAAGGGGTTATTGGTTACGTTCCTCAGGATGATTTACTCGTTGAGGAATTAACTGTTTACCAGAATTTGTTCTTTAATGCTAAACTTTGTTTCGATAATTTAGATGAGGAAACAATTGAGAATATTATAAATGAGACCATTGAAAATTTTGATCTGGTTGAAGCCAGAGATTTAAAGGTTGGAGATCCTATTAATAAAGTATTGAGTGGCGGACAAAGAAAGCGTTTAAATATCGCATTGGAATTAATGCGTGAACCTTCGGTTTTATTTGTGGATGAGCCTACTTCCGGACTATCGAGCATGGATTCGGAAAAAGTGATGTTGTTATTGAAAAGACAGGTGCTTAAGGGTAAATTGGTGATGTGTAATATTCATCAGCCATCATCAGATATTTTTAAACTACTGGACAAGTTGATCATTATGGATCAAGGTGGGAAAGTAATCTATTTTGGAAATCCAATTGATGCCGTTGTTTATTTCAAGACTCAAAGTCAGTATGTTAAGGCAGATGAAAGCGAATGTTTGACTTGTGGTAATGTAAATTCGGAGCAGATTCTTAGAATTGTGGAAACCCGAATGATGAATGAGTACGGCAAACAAATTCGAAAAAGAAAGAGAAGTTCCGATGAATGGTATGAACTGTACAAAGAGAATATTGAAGCGAAGAATCCGGTTAAGATACCGAAGCGGAAACGAATGATTCCAATAAATTATTTTAGTATTCCGAAACGAACAGAGCAGTTAAAGATTTATTTGGCGCGAGATGTAAAGGCAAAAATAAGTAATAAACAGTATATACTTATCACCCTACTTGAAGCACCCATTTTAGCGGTTATTTTGGGGTATTTCACTAAATATATTAGTGGCTCAGATGATGATGCAAGGGCTTATATTTTCTCAAATAATGAAAATATTCCCTCTTTTATTTTTATGGCGGTGGTGGTATCCCTCTTCTTAGGTTTGATTATTTCTGCAGAAGAAATTCTTCACGATCGGAGAATTATGAAAAGGGAGTCCTTTCTGAATTTAAGCCGGTTTAGCTACTTAAATTCCAAGGTGATAGTGATGCTGGTAATATCAGCAATTCAAACATTGCTGTTTGTGTTAATAGCTAATACTATTCTTGAAATTAAAGGATTGACTTTAGAATATTGGTTGGTTTTATACACAGCATCTGCTTGTGCGAACATGATTGGTTTAAATTTGTCGGCAGCTTTGAATACTGTCGTTGCGGTTTATGTATCTATTCCTTTTATTTTGGTCCCACAACTATTGTTTTCAGGTGTAATCGTTAATTTTACCAAATTACATCCGGCCATAACTTCGCAAAAACATGTTCCGTTTGTAGGTGATTTAATGACTTCGCGTTGGGCTTATGAAGCTTTGGTTGTAGAACAGTTCAGAAATAATGATTTTGAAACTCAATTTTTTGAGTATGAACAAAAAATGAGTGAGGCTTCTTTTCGCTCATCATTCTATATTCCGGAAATAAAGCAACGATATCAAAATTGGTTGCGAACAGGAAATGAAAAACAACTTAAACTATTACAGAACGAATTTCCGAAAATAGCCGATTCATATTCATTACCAGAGGGCTTGGAGTTTACCAAAAATGGATTGGCCAATTCTTCGGTTGATTTACTTCAATGGATCGAGAAAATAAAACAAAATGGATGGTTGGATTACAAGAAGGAATCAGATAAAAGAGATCAGGTTTACACAAACTTATTAGATCAGTACGGGGGTAAAAAGGAATTGTTTGATTACAAACAAAAACACCATAATGAAGCTATTGAACAGATTGTTTTGAATCGAAGAGAGCCAAATAAAATTGTTGAATTTGAAGGTGAATTGATTCAATTGAAAGATCCGATATTTCAAAATCCGCAAAACAAATTTGGACGAGCTCAATTATTCGCGTCGCAGAAACGAGTAGGAAATTACTATATTAATACATTTTGGTTTAACGTGGTAATAATTTGGCTTACCAGCTTGTTTTTTTACTTTACACTTTATTTCGATGTAATAAGAAGATTTTTACTGATGATTGAAATATTGTGGATCACAATACTACCAGAAGGTCACATTCGAATTAGGAGAAAACGGCAATCGTAATTGAGTTGAAAAAAAGACAAGGGGAGTTAAACTAATTGTAGTCTAACTCCCCTTTTTTATCTTTTATCAAGAAATATTATAAATGCTTTAAGATCTCCTCTGCATTCGATCGGTTCTTATAATCCGGATCATATTGCACATATTTTACGATGCCGTCTTTTCCAATTACATATGTTGCTGGTACCGGAAGTGTTTGATCATCGTTACCATTTGAAACAGTGAGATCGATGCCGTATTCCTTGTATTTTTCTACCATTTTTGGAGACAAAACAAAGTCAACACCATATTCTTTCATGATTTTATAATCTACATCGTGCAGAATGGAGTATTCAGCTTTTGTTTTGTCAATCGTTTTTTCAACACTTACAGGAATTTCCGGTGAAATAGCTACCAATCGGGCACCTGCTTTTTTAAATTTGGCAACATTATCCTGAAGATGAGAAAGATGTTTGTTACACAAAGGACACCATTGTCCGCGGTAGAATACAACGATTAATTGCTCTTTCTCTAGAATTTCAGCGCTTATTATTGTTTTCCCGTTTTGATCCATTGCAGTAAACATGGGCGCCTTTTGTCCTGCCAAAATGCTGCTTTGTTCCTTTTGACCATAGCTTGTAAAGCTGATCAGTAATATTGCTGATATCAGTAAATTTTTCATGATCTATTAATTGATTGTAAAATAAAATACAAATTAGTCTTTTATTTCGCAATAATCAATGATGATCTTGATGATGGGGGAGTTAATGATTTGTTAATTGCTTATAACAGAGGTAATATTAATGACACACAACCCCTTCTCACTTGCGTGGATGCCCGTTTTCATGACACCCCCCCCCCTCCGAATTCAGTGGATACCCCCTGTGTGTGTGCTGAAAGCACTGTAAATGGGGAATACTTGTTATAATTGCTTGTTAAGTATGTTTCTTGGCTTTACAATTGAGGGGAAAAAAAATCCCTTGCGCAAACAAGGGATTAGATTACTGAATTCTTTTCAGCTTATGCTTTTTGTAATTTTTCAATTTTGTATGTTGTGTTCACTCCAGCTTGGTGAAATAAAATACCTACAGGACATGTTTTCAAAGTTTGTTGCAAGCACTTGTCGATTTTTTCATCACTTGCTTCCGATTCAATTCTTAATTCAACCTCAACATCAGTAAATGTTGGTGCACCATCTTTTTGAGATCCGATAGTATCTACTTCAAGAGCAGTAAATTCAATACGCATTTTTTTTGCAACGATATTGAAAATTGTATTCACACATCCCGAGTAGCTCATTAGGCACAATTCAAATGCAGTAGCTCCTAAATCTTCTCCACCTTTTCCTTCCGGCAGGTCAATTGTAACTTCATGACCTCTGTTATCTGTAATAATTGAAGATGTTCCATGAGTCCAAGTTGTTGTTGCTTTCATATAATTATAATTTGTTTTTTAGTTGCTATATAGCCTGTCCCGAATTTATCGGGAGAACTTACCATCAACCAATAATCATGCCCCTGTGTGTCAAAATCACTTTGGCATAGACGTTTCTTAATATTAAATAATGATTCAAAAGTTCTTAAGTATGACGTACAATTTCTAAATAAACACTGTAATGTACACCTATTATGTATCAAGCCCGAATCTACAAAACAGTAATTTCCAAACAAAGCATTATTAATGATATTTTACAGGGCATTACAGTTTAACTTTAATAAAGACAAAACAGTCCTGTTATATTAAAATGGAAAGCCAAGAGTTCCAATGCACAATTATTGCATAAAAATTTAAATTGGTTGGTAAATGGCATGCATTCAGCCCGGGCATTGCCAGCTTGGCATGCAGTTACGGATAATACCGATTTTAAGCCGAGGGATTAAGGAATCAGGAATATTGGTCCATCCCAATAAGGATATCAGCAAGAGAATAACAGAATGCCAAGGCATGCAATGAATCAATGGGCAACCAATCGGCAAGATCAGTCGAAGTTTCATGATGTGATTCAGGCAAAATGTACCCGATGCTGTTTTTTTTCTCAACCTAACAAATAGCCCGTCAATGGAATAACTAAAAACAGGACAAACAAACTTACGCCAAGTGAAGGGTGAATTTTTCCAGCGCCACTTAAAATAGACGCCCGTTTCTTTCAATTCATCACGATAAAATTGAAAAACCCACCGTAAGGCTTTGATGCCAAACGGTGGGTAATTGATTTAGAAATTAGCGCTAACAGATAAAATGAAGTTTCTTCCTGCACCTGATATTCCCGAACTATATGTTCGGTATCGCTGATCGGTCAGATTTTCGACTCCACCACTTACACTAAATGTCTCAGTGAGCCTGTACATTGCTTTTAGGTTTAAGGTGTACCAAGATGGTGAGTAGTTGTTTCCATTCTCATCTTTGGCGTAGATTTCGTCCTTGCCTTGTTCTTCTGCGGCCAAATCATCAAAGCTTCTTTCGCCCTGATAGATTGCATTTAACTCAAGACTAAGATCCTGACCTTGATAACGCAGCCTGCTTACTCCAAACAAGGGAGCCGCATGACGTGAGGGACTAGTTGTGCCATCATCCAATTCTTCCTCCCCAACCTGATAGTTTAAGTCAGATAAGAAAATGAATCCAGCAGGCAGTTTAAGCTCAACTCCTGCCTGCACACCGTACACATTTGCAACTGCTGCATTTTGAATGGCCTGAACCTTACTCTTTTGACCATCATACACGATGCTGTCCTGCCTATTGAGTTGAAAATCCCTGCGCACCATTGCATTTTGCAGAATGGTGTAATAACCAGTAACGTCAAGCTTTAACCAATCCCCAAATACTTTCGCAATACTCAAATCAAAATTATAGGCGTATTCAGCGTCTAAATCGGGATTCGGAACGACTACAGAACCGGGTTCTGAGTCAAACACTTTTCCAATGTCGTCGACATTAGGCGAGCGAAAAGCAGTACCAATATTGGCTTTAATCACCCAACTTTCAGTGGGTCTATACACTCCTCCAATGCTGCCTGTTAAAGCACCTTTGTTGATTTCAGTCCTTGTAAAAGGAAAAGGATAAAAATCTACATTGTTGTTGAAATCTGCATCCAGTATAAACCGATTATATCTTAATCCCGCTTGCAGGGTAAGTTGCTCTGAAATCCTCAGCTCATCATTAAGGTATGCAGCGACAGAACTCCATGTTGAGTTAGGATACCTTGCAGGACCAACTTGCTTGGTTCCTGTGGCAATATCAGTAAGCATACCATCAGAAGCGACGTCATTGAGAACGTACTCCACACCATAGTAGACTGTGTTTTTTAAACCGGTATTTTTTGTAAAATCCAGATTCACAGAATAAGCTTCCACATTTTCAGTATTTGAGGTACGTTCATTTTTATTTAATGAACGGTCAATGCGGCTTTCTTCAAATGATTGCTGTGCTAATCGCAAAGACATTTGATCGTAAATTGCATTGTTGCCGCGATGAACAATGTTCAAATTGTTCATCATCCATGCTTGCGGACCATAGTTCCATTCTGCATAACGAATGGTTCCATTCCTGAAGCGATTGTGTCGGTCATATCTACCATACGAAGATGTTTCAGAATAATGAAAACCATACTGAAAATCCCATTTTTCATTAGGTTTGAACCTTACTTTCTGCATCAGGTTAATCTGCGAATAGGCTGATGGTATCTGTAAAAGCGGGTCATCCTGCGTAATAACCACATCCATGCCGTCCTGCCGCTGTGAGTAGATGTTTTTGATGTAATCATCAGGCCCATTACTGCCTTGCTTCAAATGATCATAGTCCCAAGAGCTAAAACTGGTCACAAACGCCCACTTTTCCCAACCAACGTTTACATCAAAGTGTGCAGTACGCTCATCATTAGCAGAAGAGAAACGACTAACGACCTTGCCGGTTACAAGAGGCTCCTCGGTAAGTGACAATTGGGGGGTAAGTGTTTGAAAGCTCATTACACCACCAATAGCATCACTTCCGTAGATTACCGAACCCGGACCAAATAACACTTCCGTATTTTCAGTTGCAAAGGGATCAATATTGATCACGTTTTGCAGGTTACCACCCCTGAAAATTGCTGTATTCATCCGCACACCGTCAATCGTATAAATCAACCTGTTAGTCGCGAATCCTCTTATCATGGGGCTGCCACCGCCCTGCTGACTCTTCTGAATGAACACCTTACCCGAAACACTCAATAGATCTGCTGCCGTTTGTGGATTTTGCAAAGCAATTTCTTTGCTTGAAATGGATATGATTTTGGATGCAACATTGCTTGATGTTTGACGCCATCGTGTGCCGGAGACCACTACTTCGGCAAGATTCCAAATGGAAGCTTCCAAACTAATTTTGAAATCGGATGATTGAATTTGGCTATAACTTTTAACCTGTGTCTTATAGCCAAGGGAGCTGATTTGAATATATTCCGCTTCCCTAAAAGCCGAAATATCGGCTTGCCCTTTGGCATTTGTTACCGCAGATACCTGTGGATTTTCGCTGATCAGCACAACATCTTTTAATGGCTGAGCTTGCTGATCTGCAATGCTTACTGTTTGGGCGTTGCACAGTCCTGTCCAAGCCAACAATAACCACAATAAAAATATAAGTTTCAATGTGATTTTTTTTAGTTAAAAAAATAAGTTAAGTCCGCCATTACACTGTATGACAGACTAAAAAAATGAAATCATATTTATTTAACCCTTGCGCGGAGGAGGAACGGGAGTTGTCAGGTAAACTGATGTGGAATCTTTGTTGCAACAGAAGTAAATGACTTCTGATCCCACAGATGATGCAAATAACTTTGTGTTACTTTCAGAATAAAGCTTTTTAAAGAATTCAATCAACTTATTTTGCTTTTCCTGTCTTTGCGGGTTATTCCACAGCACTTGAGCGACTAAACTGTCAAGTTGTCTGTTCAGTTTGGTTTCTTCATGATCCAACCAGCACCAATAATAGCTTATATCTCCTTTGATTTCCTTTTTTACAATATCATACATCTGCCCCTTGTACTCAAATTCCATAGAATGCTCCCACCTCAGTTGACTTTGAGACTCTGCTTCGGTGAACTTCAATAAAACCAGTTCGTTTATATCAATCCCGGCAATCATTTTCCATTTCATCTCCTTTTTCACTTGTTTCTTTTGAAATTGAAGAAAGAGGTAAGTTGTTGCTATCGGGGCAACCAAACAGGATAGTAATAATATGACGGCAATTTTACGATTCAAATTTCCTGATTATGGTATGGGAAAATAGTAAAATGGAACATTTGCAAAATTGGGTTCTTCCTGCTTTTCTGTATGCTGGTTTTGAGTGTTTAAAAAGCGGGATATACCAAATGCGCACTGGCATAAATTTTCAAAATACCCCTCCTTTGGCGGGATAAACTCCGCAAGGACTTTTTATTTCTTCTTTCTTATCAGTCGTCATTGTTCTTGTCCGCTTACACTGTTGGTCAAGTCGGGTCAGACCGATCGTCAAATAGGCCTGTGTGATCATATGTCTGTAGTTACTCGTCATTGTTAATGTGTTCGTTGTTTTTCTGCAGGTGCTCCATCGTGTCGGCTGTATGTATCGTCACCGGTTTGTGATACATGACCGCCTTGTTGTTAGTTGGGCTGCGAATACTACCACTGATAAATTATTTCAGCTCCCGAATCTACAAAACAATAATTTCCAAACAAAGCATTATCAAACATATTTCACAGGGCATGATAGCTTAAGGATATAAAGGCAAAACAGGCCTGTTTTATTAAAATGGAAAGCCAGAAGTTCCAATGGTAAGTTTTTACATATAAATTTTAATGGGTTGGTAAATTATTTCGGGGAATATTTAGTTTTGCGGGCGTTCGGAAGCACCGTCAGGGTAAAAAAAACCGCTGACGGGCATTCCCAGCCTGGCATTCACTTTCAGGTAAATTTATTGTAAGCCGAGGGATTCAGGAATCGGGAATTATTGCAAATTCGGCAATTATGGAGAATCATATATAATATTTCATCCCCTTCGTAATTAACAATTCCTATTTCGAGCATTTTACTACAATAAAGTAGTATTTTTGAAGTTTACTTTTGAGTAACAAATAGGTGTATTTAATAAACAGATGAAACGCCCCTATAAAAAGTGTTACACACAGGAGAATGAGTGTAATTTGGGAGTGCTCCCGATAAATTCGGGACAGGATATATA
>JAQBBZ010000313.1:0-15815 GCA_032125735.1 Labilibaculum sp. | reverse complement strand
AAAAACTTCAGCCAATATTGATTTTGACTGGCAGGAAGGACACATTGGCTTAGACAATATAAAAATAATCGTTAAAGATGACAAAGAGATTATTATTGGAGAACCTACTCTTGATATCGAAAAAAGCAACACGGGTAAGTTTGAAATAAAACTGAAGAAAAAATCACGAGGACAATCCAACGAACAAGCAAGTGAAAACGCAGAAAACATTGAATACAAATGGACCCAGACCGATTCTGTAATTGTCTTCAACCAATTCTTCACTCTGCCTACAGACAGTAAGTGGAGGAATCAAAAACTACACATCACTGTAAAGGTTCCAGAAGGAAAGGTTATCTTCTTAGACAAGTCGATGAAGAAAATTATTCATGATATTGATAATGTAAACAATACATGGGACTATGATATGCTTGACAAAATGTGGATCATGAAAAAAGAGGGTTTAAGCCCACTAAATAAATAACTACAATTAAATCCATGTTACGCACCGGCTCCTTTTTCAACACACACTTTGCCGGTGTGAACATGGCAAATCACAAAATACAATGTCATGAAAAAATTACTAGTAATAATTGCCGCAATCGCATTACCAATACTTGTACAAGCACAAACAAAAGCTGAGAAAATACATGCTAAATATTCAAATCTAGACGGCTTTAACAGCTTTAGTTTTGCGGGAAGTTTCCTTAAAAATCTTGATTTTGATGTTGATGAAGATGAATTGGAAAAAAACATCACCGGAGATTGCAAAAACATTAAATTCCTCACTTTCAAACACGAAACTGGGGATGAAACAAAATTTAAGAAGATCGTTTCTTCAGAACTTTCGAAAGGAGATGCTTACAAAGAAGTATTAACAGACAGAGATGATAAAGACTCTGATGAGGTTCATTTTTTCGCAAAGGGAAATGGAAAAAGATTTAGTGAATTCCATGTTTTGCACTACAATGAAAACAGAACATCCTTGGTTTCCTTTTTTGGTGATTTTCATGTTGATGAATTAAAAACTTTATCGCATTTCACTTTTAACGATGAAGACGAAGAGAAAGAACAATAACATCTAAAATTTAGAAATATGAAACGCTTAATAAGATCGAAGGAGAAAAAAATAGCAGGTGTTTGCGGAGGTATTTCTCAATACATCAACCCGGAACTCGACCCAATAATTATAAGAGCCGGATGGTTAATCCTAACTTTATTTAATCCACTTATGCTTCTTGCATACTTCATATTAGCACTAGTACTTCCAGACTCTCAATACGAATCAGTGTAATACATAAATACAATATAGTTTGATTTGAATGCAATTTTCATCCCAAATTTGACTGTTAAGGTATATAGTCTTTTTCACCGAAAAACAACCAAAGCATTCATACCATTAGGGTTTCTCTTTAATTAGAGAAACCCTTTTTTTGTGCAAATTTACAAATAATTAACCTCAGCCGATTAAGATATTTCTTAAGATAATAGTACATTAGCAAGCCGAAAAACGATATGTAAATAAATCCTTGTGCGTACATTCATCATATTATTACTACTATTGACATGCCAATATTCATTATTGGCACAAGATTCCGATACCCCATTTTTACACTATAAAGAATTTGAAAAAGCAGACAGCAATAAATTATTCTTACGATTTGAAAATTTCAATTTTGTAAAAAACAATGAGTATTCCGATGATTTTTCTAATGGAACCACATGGATTGGCTATATAGCTACACCAAAACTAGTTTATTACCCGTCTTCTAAAATTCGAATTGAGGCTGGTGTGCGCTTTCAACAATATTCGGGACGAACAAGCTACAATGAAACACAAGCGGTTTTCTCTGCAAACTATCAGCCCTCCGGTAAAATCAATTTAATTTTAGGAAACTTAAATCAAAATAATAACCACATGCTTTCCGAGCCTATGTTTGAGCCCGAGAAATTCTTTACGAATAAAGCAGAAAGTGGTATTCAATTTCTGTATCACACTAAGCGATTAAACTTGGACACTTGGATTAATTGGGAACAATTTATATTAAAGGGTGATCCGTTTCAGGAAAAATTTACTTTTGGAATTTCGAGCAACTATCAATTAAACAATCCAGACTCTAAAAACAACTTATCGATTCCTGTTCAAATTCTTTTCACACACAGAGGTGGTGAAATCGACTCTTCTGACGAATCGATACAAACCATTGGAAATTTTTCCTCAGGACTTAATTTTTCACGAAATGTTACCGATTCAAGAATCACCTCTTGGAACATGCAAATTTTAGCTTATCACGTAAGCGATAACTCTTCTATTCGCGAATTCTTCTTTAATAAAGGACATGCCATTTACCCGCAGATTGGAGTTAACACAAAATATTCCCAATTTAAATTGGGATATTGGTTTGCCTATCATTTTATAGCCTCAAGAGGTTCGGAATTATTTCAATCCATTTCCTACAGCAATCCCGGTTCTTACCAAAGCAGAAGAGAACTTGTTACGTTTAAGTATTCTTATGAACGAGAAATAAGCCAAGGCATTCATTTAGGTGGAAAAATAGATCTTTACTACAATCCAACAATTTCAAATGTAAATTATGCTACGGCGATCTATCTCAGAATCAATGGGGATTTTTTTCTGAAAAAAGTGAACTGGAATTAGAACAAAGCTTTCGCAACTTTATAGCGAAACAACTTATTTTTCCAAATTTCACCCGCATAATCAATATTAATTCTTGAATGCATAGTATAATCAAAAAAGATCCCATCATCTTCAATCCACAAACGATTTGAACTTCCCAAATCCTCGCCATAAAAACTTTTATCCAACTGCAATATCTTTCCTATTTTTCCTGGCCCTTCAATTCCCTCTACGCTTCGAATTAATATAGCTTGAGGTTCGTTCTTATTCCCAGTTACAATATTTAGCAGCCAATACATTCCATAAATTAGATATACATAGACACAACCACCATTAGAATACATCACCTCGGTTCTTTTGGTACGACCTTTTGCTGCATGACATGCCAAATCCTCTTCCCCAACATACATTTCGATTTCTGTAATTCGAAATCGCTTTTCCATCCCTGTTTCAAATTTTCTAACAATGATCTTCCCAAGTAACTTTACCGCTACAATAGAAATATCTTTACTATAAAAATCTCTTGTCAATCGTTTCTTTATTGATTTCATTATTTAAGATTTACAATCCAATAAATTCCTTTGTTCCTGCATATCAAATCGTCCAATTGCAACTCTTTGTAAAAAAATAACAAAAAGTAAGTTCTAAAATAAATATATTTCATACTTTTGCAAAGAAATTGTGACGATGGGCTTATTCGTGAAGATTCCCTACCCCAACAACTTGATTCTACTACCCTTAGCAAGTAAAGGATTCAATATTGGGAAACACATCAATTGATTTTTGACAGACTTAACTCCTCCACAATACCCCGATTATCCACATCAGGTTAAGTTCTTCATCAATAAATCGTTAAAAAAATTGGTGTATTTATAGGATTCTTGTACTTTTGCAAGCCAAATTGGAATAATTGTATTAAAAAGTAATCATTATTAAAAGTTTTAAACGTGGATACATTAAGTTACAAAACAATTTCTGCAAACAAAGCAACCGCTACAAAAGAGTGGGTTGTTATTGATGCAGAAGACCAAGTGTTAGGTAGACTTAGCTCTAAAGTAGCAAAGCTAATTAGAGGTAAATATAAGCCTAATTACACTCCTCATGTTGACTGTGGAGACAACGTGATCATTATCAATGCTGAGAAAATACGTATGACTGGAAATAAAATGACAGACAGAAAGTATTTTTCTTACACTGGACACCCAGGTGGACAAAAAGTTAAAACTCCAGCTGATCTTATGGAAAAACATCCTGAAAGATTAATTGAGCACGCTGTTAGAGGTATGCTTCCAAAGAATCGTTTAGGAAGAACTCTTTTCACAAACCTATATGTATGTGTAGGAACTGAGCACAAACACGAAGCTCAAAAGCCAAAGAAATTAGATTTAAACACAATTAAATAAGTAGGTATGGAAGTGATTAATGCTATTGGACGTAGAAAAACAGCTGTTGCTCGTATTTACGTTAGCGAAGGTAAGGGTCAGATTACCATCAACAAAAAAGAGCTTACCGAGTACTTTACTACCGGAACTCTTCAGTATATCGTAAGACAACCCTTAAACCTTTTAGAGGTAGCTGAAAAGTATGACATCAAAGTAAATCTTGATGGCGGTGGAGTTACAGGTCAAGCTGAAGCTCTTCGTTTGGCAATCTCCAGAGCACTTGTAAAAATTGATGCGGAAGCAAAACCAGCGCTAAGAACTGCAGGTTTCATGACCCGTGATCCACGTGAAGTTGAACGTAAGAAACCAGGTCAACCTAAAGCACGTAAGAAATTTCAATTTAGCAAGCGTTAAAATTTTTGTGGCAGGTTTAGTATCTAAATTGGTAAGACTTCGATTTTCGAACTACTTAGCAATTGCCATAAAATGAATGTAAACGATTAAAAAAAACAAAAATGTCAAATACTACATTTGAAGAATTATTAGAAGCAGGTTGTCACTTTGGTCACTTGACCAGAAAATGGAATCCAAAAATGGCTCCTTATATTTTTATGGAGCGTAATGGAATTCACATTATTGACTTGCACAAAACTGCCGTAAAGGTGGATATTGCTGCCGCAGCAATTAAACAAATCGCTAAATCAGGAAGAAAGATCCTTTTTGTTGCTACTAAAAAGCAAGCGAAAAGTATCGTTTCTGAAAAAGTAGCCGCAGTAAACATGCCCTATGTAACTGAGCGTTGGCCAGGTGGTATGTTAACTAACTTCCCTACTATCAGAAAAGCTGTTAAGAAAATGTCTACCATTGATAAAATGGAACTTGACGGAACTCTTAACCACTTATCTAAAAGAGAAAGACTACAAGTAACTCGTCAAAGAGCTAAGTTGGAAAAAAACTTAGGTAGTATTGTTGATCTGACTAGATTACCAGCAGCTCTATTTGTAGTTGATGTAATGAAAGAATATATCGCTGTTAAAGAAGCTAACCGTTTAGGTGTACCAGTATTCGCAATGGTAGATACAAACTCAAACCCAGAAGGTATTGATTTTGTAATTCCTTGTAATGATGACGCTTCTAGTTCTGTTTCTATCATTCTTGATATTGTAACTGCAGCTATTAAAGAAGGTTTATCAGAAAGAAAAGTAGAAAAAGATTCTGCTGATTCATCTGAAAGCAAACCTGCTTCTAAGCCAAAAAAAGCTAGAAAAGAAGAGACTGTTGCTAAAGTAGCTCCAGAAGCAAAAGTTGTTGAAGCTGCTCCTGTTGAGGTTGCTCCTGAGGCACCTGTAGTAGAAGCTACTCCAGAAGCTACGGCTACTGAAGAAGAAAAGAATGATAAGGAATAATTAACTAACAAAAAATTAGATATATCATGTCTATTAAAGCAGCAGATGTAGCCAAATTGCGTAAAGCAACTGGCGCAGGAATGATGGATTGTAAAAATGCTCTTACTGAAGCTGAAGGGGATTTTGACGCAGCAGTAACCATTATTCGTAAAAAAGGAATGGCGATTGCTAACAAACGTGCCGACAGAGAAGCTACTGAAGGTGTTGTATTGGCAAAAGTTTCTGAAGACAAGAAAAGTGGTGCAATGATTACTTTAAACTGTGAAACTGACTTCGTTGCGAAGAATGAAAGTTTCGTAATATTTGCTACCAAAATTCTTGATTTGGCTTTAGCTAACATGCCTGCAGACCTTGAAGCTTTGAAAGCTTTAGATCTTGAAGGAAGAAAAGTTGAAGAGCACGTTACAGAGCAAACCGGTGTTATCGGTGAAAAAATCGATTTAAGTTTCTATGGTAAAATGGAAGCAGAATATTCTGTTGCCTACATCCACGCGGGTAACAAATTATCTACCATGATCGGTTTCAACAAAACTCTTGACTACCAAATGGCTAGAGACGTAGCAATGCAAGCTGCAGCTATGGCTCCTGTTAGTATCGATAAGGATGATGTTGCTGCTGATGTAATTGCAAAAGAACTTGATATCGCAAAAGAGAAAGCTCGTTTAGAAGGAAAACCTGAAGCTATGCTTGACAAAATCGCAGAAGGCCGATTGGTTAAATTCTATAAAGAATCAACATTATTGAATCAGGACTTTGTGAAGAACAACAAGCAAACTGTAAAACAGTACCTTGCTGAAGCTAACAAAGATTTAACTGTTACAAAAATGATGCGTTTCTCATTAAATGCTTAATACAATTATTATTATATATTAAAAAGAGTTCCCAAAAGGAACTCTTTTTTTTTATCTTTTCGTAGAATTTTCTCAACTTTGGGCACAAAATCTGAAAGAATGGTAAAATACAAACGTGTACTACTAAAATTAAGTGGCGAATCATTAATGGGTGATCAACAATATGGAATTGATTCACAACGATTAAGTGACTATGCCGAACAAATTAAGGAAATAACTGATCTTGGCGTTCAGGTAGGAATCGTAATTGGTGGTGGTAATATTTTCCGTGGATTAAGCGGGGCTGCTAAAGGTTTCGACCGTGTTAAAGGTGATTCGATGGGAATGCTGGCAACAGTAATTAATAGCTTAGCACTTAGCTCTGCTTTAGAGGCTATTCAATGTAAATCACGTGTTTTAACAGCCATTAGAATGGAGCCGATTGGTGAATTCTATTCGAAGCAAAAAGCGGTAGATTACCTTGAAAATGGACATGTTACCATTTTCTCTGCCGGAACAGGAAATCCTTATTTCACAACAGACACAGGATCTTCGCTTCGTGGAATTGAAATAGAGGCAGATGTAATGCTAAAGGGAACTCGTGTTGATGGTATATATACGGCTGATCCGGAAAAAGACAGCAGTGCTACCAAATTTGAAACGATTACTTTCGATGAAATTTACCACAAAGACCTGAGAATTATGGATTTAACTGCAACAACAATGTGTAAAGAAAACAATTTACCTATAATTGTTTTTGATATGGATACGAAAGGGAATTTAAAGCAAGTAATTGAAGGTAAAAACATTGGAACATTGGTTCACAATTAACAGCCGTCAGCTCTTTACTACCGCCACATTTTAGTTTTAGTAAAAAAGAAGTATCTTTATTTCATTGTAGATTTTTGCTATTTTAGCGGGCATTATACATTGATCAATAAAAACATATAAAAATCTTTCTCCTATGACTGAAGAAGTTCAAATGTATCTTGAAGATACAAAGGAAAAGATGGAAGCTGCTGTTGACCATCTTGAAAAAGAATTATTAAAAATTCGTGCTGGAAGAGCAAATCCAAGCATGTTGAATGGTGTGATGGTGGATTACTACGGAAACATGACTCCACTGGCTCAGATTGCCAATCTTAGTGTCCCTGATCCAAGAACAATTGCAATTCAACCTTGGGAAAGACCCATGATTGTGCATATCGAAAAAGCGATTATGAATTCTAATTTGGGATTTAACCCAGACAATAATGGAGAAATAATCCGAATTCATATTCCTCCCTTGACTGAAGAGCGCAGAAGCGACTTGGTAAAACAAGCAAAAGCTGAATGTGAGCATGCCAAAGTGAGTCTTCGAAATGTAAGAAGAGACACCAATGTTGAATTAAAGAAATTGGTAAAAGAAGGCCTATCCGAAGATCTTGAAAAAGATGCTGAAGCTGTTGTTCAAAAACTTACTGACACTCACAGTAAAAAAGTTGACGACTTATTAGTTGAGAAAGAGAAAGATATCATGACCATATAATTATTGAAAAAGCAGCCAAATGGCTGCTTTTTTTTTAAATACTTTCCTAAGAAGATAAACTTCTTTCCTTGTTGAAGATTTTAATTCACAAGTTATATCATTGCAGAATAAATTTAAGCTTGAACTCAAGCTCACTCTCTATCCATTCTTGATTAGTAATACGCGGTAAGGATTTGAGAATGCGTACAGCCTCATTTTCCAGACTCTTTCTACCTGCCTGAGAATTATTCTGATTAGTATTAGAGTCTTTAAAAGCAGTAATCACTACTTCATCAATTTTTACTACATCTTTTCCACTTTGCTTCACAATTTTTACACCGCTTACTTTCCCATTTTTATCAACTGTAATACTAGCAATTACTTCGGCTTGCACATTGTTCTCTCGAGCTTCTAATGGATACTTAACATGCCTAGCAATGAAATTTTGCAAATCCAAAGAGTTAGATATTGTCTTCTCCAACTTCTCATCCAATTTGTCTTCTCCAACTTTAGTAGGATTTGTAAAAGCAAGTAGACTAAAAGCCAAAATAGGCAATAACAGTAATCCCTTTAAGCTATCAATTATTCTATTTTTATCTGATTTGTTCATCATGATTATCCTTTTTTTAGTAAGACTTTGATTGTAATTATTAACCAACTGATTTTGTCCTTGCCTTCGTACAAGATTGAGCAAGGAATATTGATAATCCTTCGGTTCAGATAGACTCTTTAACATGATGTTGTCAACACAAAATTCATGATTATTAGCAATTAAACTTCGTAACCACCATGCAAAAGGATTCCACCATTGAAAGATTAACATACATTCTATTAACATCAGATCAATAGAGTGCCATCCGGCGCAATGAGTTTTTTCGTGCTCTAAAATAAGCTTACTATCCTCCCTGCTTTCTAGATCTTCAGGAATAAAAATTGTTCTGAAAAAAGAGAAGGGGCCCACCTTCGAATCTGGAAGAACAGCTAATGAATAACCTTTGTAAGATTTACATTCCGCTTTCTTTTTCAGACTTATAATGGATGCATAGCCGTAAAAAAGCCGAATTAACAATACAAGGCTAATTATACCATACAGCAAAATACCCAAAAACTCTATTGAAAAAGAAAAATGATCCGTTACCAAAACTGGTTCATGATTCATTTGATTGCCCAATACAAATGTACGTATAGGAACAATTTCACTTTCATTAGCAAATAACATTTTTTTCATCCATTCAGGCATGGCAAGTAATGGCACTATCCATGGTAATAAAAGGCTACCTATTAGCCAAAGCCTGTTGCGTTTAAAAAAACTATCATTTGATAATACCAGCACATACAAAAGAACTGATACAGTTAATACAATTCCTCCTTTTATTTGATATTCCCAAAACATTTCAATCATGATTTATTTCTTATTTTCCTTTTTTTCGATCAGATCAATGAGTTCCTTAAGGTCATCAATGTTTAGTTTTTCTTCCTTCACAAAAAATGAAACCACATTTTGATAAGAAGATTCAAAATAGTCCGATACTACATTTTTCACGAATAACTTCCGATAATCCTCTCTTGTAATCACCGGATAATATTCATGTGTATTACCGTAGGAATTGTGAGATACAAACCCTTTTTCCTCTAATCCGCGAATAATTGTGCTAAATGTATTGTAGTGTGGTTTGGGTTCCGAATGTTTTTTTAATAAGTCTTTAACGAAGCCTTTACCAGCATTCCACAATATTTTCATCACATCTTCTTCGCGATTCGTTAATCGTTTTGTATTCATTAAATTGCCTTTTTTATTTACCATGTATAATGTTGACATTTCAAATATAACTATTTTTTTCGTTCGGCCAACTATCTTTTTCGTTAATTAACTAGTTTTCTAGTTGAGATTGTGAAATAAGCGAAAAAATCTTAATCATCCATCACGTACAAACAAAAAAGTCTAAGAGATAAATCCCCTAGACTTTTTATAATTACATCATCAATTCTTGAAAATCTACATCCGTAATTCTTTAACCTTCTCCATAAAACAATTTAACCTATCTTCAGAAATCTCATTCTTCCAAAAACCTTTTTCTTTAAAGTGTGAACCAACAATAAAGGCTGACGCATAATCCCAATAGTTCGAAATATTCTCTTCGGTAATCCCAGATCCCATAAGAACTGGAATATGAACAACATCTCTCAAGCTTTTTAATTCGTGCAAACAAACAGCTTTCCCTGTTGATGAGCCTGTAATAATAACGCCATCGCTTAGAAAGAACTCCGCAGCATGAGCCGTTTCGGCAATATCCACATCAGAGGTAAGAAAATGCGAGCTGTGTTTCTTTTTAATATCCGTAAATACCAAAACATCTTCGGCACCAATTGCTTTCCGGTATCGCATCAACTCCCCTGCACAAGCATCAATATATCCCTCATCGGCAACATGTCCAAAAACAAATCCTTCGGCACGAATGAATTGAAAATTTGCTGCTTTAGCCACCGCCAGAGCCTCTTTATTAGCTCCTGCAAGAATTTGTATGCCTAAAGGTAATTTTACAGCATCACGCACCGCTTTTGCAACAACAGTCATGCTTGCTGTAATTTCCGGTCCAACGGCTCCTTTTAAGTAAGGAACATCGTGCATGTTCTCAATCATGATGGCATCCAAACCAGCAGATTCATATTGCATGGCTTCGCGAACAGCTATTTGGCAAATTTCTTCAATAGAATATTTGCTGTTTGGCGTTCCTGATAATGCCTGAACATGAACCATTCCTATTATTGATTTGTTTAAGTTCATCGTATCATTAAGCTTCAAGACTTGTATTAATTTGATTCCAGAATTTTGAACAATTCATCCAATTTTGGAGTTAGAATAATCTCTGTTCTACGATTCTTACTACGGCCTTCAACCGTTGAATTAGAACCGATTGGTGCGAACTTACTTCGTCCTGCAACTGTTAATCTCTCCGCATCAATCCCTTTGTTTCCGGTCAGAATTCGCACTATTGAAGTGGCTCTTTTCACACTCAAATCCCAGTTGTCTTTAAGCTCTCCAGCACCATTATAAGGAACGTCGTCGGTATGTCCTTCTATCATTACATTAATATCTTTATTTTGAGCTAATACGCCAGCTAATTGTCCTAACGCCTCCACTCCTCTTTGATCAACTTGATAACTTCCAGACTTGAAAAGAAGTTTTTCATCCATGGAAACATAAACTTTTCCATTTTTTGTGGTGATCGACAAACCATTTCCATCAAATCCGGTAAGGGCATTCATTACTTTTTGTTTTAGAGCTCTTACGGCCTCATCTTTCCGATTCAAGGCTGATTCCAGCTCCTGCAAACGCATATCCCTCTTGTTCAATTCTGCTTGCAAAGCATCAAGGGTTCGTTTGCGAGAGTCCATCTCTTTTTCCAAAGAAAGAACCTCATCTTCACGCAATTTCAATTCATTTTGAGCTTTTTTAATCTGCTCTAATAATGTTTTGGTTTCTTTTTCATTTCCGGCTTGCATTCCGGCCAATTGATTTAGTAAATCCCGATTACTCTTTTCAATCCTGTTTAATCGTTCCCGTGCTGCCTGAAGTTTTCTTGAAATTTGCAGAGTATCGGCAAGAATAGTTTTATACTTCTCATTTAAAACATCCAACTTTCCACTCAATTCGTTGTTGGACTCATTAAGTTTAAGATTTTTTTCCTTTTCCATCTCAAGTTCATCCTGACAATTTTGTTGTTTAGTTTGAAGTTCTTGAAATTGTCTTGTAGGAACACAAGAAAACAATAGCAAAACAGATGCTAAGATAAATACCAGGGGGCTCGCTTTTTTGAACATGTTTATGACTATAATTTGTGTTAATTCAATAATATACAACTTGTGATTTATTTTTTTGTCATCAAATCTAATTATAAAATATCAAGATTCTTGTAGCAAAAAAAACTATAATTTCAGATCCTTTAAACTCTGAATGTAAATCTCTTCTCTCGCGTAAAAAGAATCTGAAAAACAGAATATCAGTTAAAAAATGTCTATTTTTAGTTTAACATTTTCCAAGCAAATATAAGAATCTGACATGGTTTAATCATCAATAAATGAAAGAATACTTTAGTTTTTATTACTATCTTCGTCCATTATTTTTCTGCCAGAATAATCTGCTCAACTATGATCAGTAAAATGGATGATTGGTAATAAAATTCTTATTCTGTTAAACGATTAAAAGAGGGATTTCGTACATGGCTAAGTCTGAAAAACAATTTTTAGATAAAATCAATTTTCCATCTGATCTGAAAAAGCTATCTGAAGACGATCTTATTCAGGTTTGTGAAGAGTTGCGCCAAGAAATTATTGAAGAGGTTTCCTGTAATCCTGGGCATTTCGGTGCCAGTTTGGGTGTTGTGGAACTTACTGTTGCCCTTCATTATGTGCTTAATACTCCCTACGATAACTTAATTTGGGATGTAGGTCATCAGGCATACGGACATAAAATTTTAACAGGAAGAAAAGATGTTTTTCATACCAATAGAAAATACAAAGGAATAAGTGGTTTTCCAAACAGAGGCGAAAGTGAATACGATGCTTTTACTGTTGGACACTCCTCTACTTCTATTTCTGCAGCATTAGGAATGGCTACCGCAGCACATTTAAATAATGAAAAAGATCGGAAAACGGTTGCTGTAATTGGCGATGGATCGATGACTGCTGGTTTGGCCTTCGAAGGCTTAAACAATGCAGCGAATAACAATGCCGACTTATTGGTGATTCTGAACGATAACAATATGGCTATCGACCCGAATGTAGGCGGTTTGAACAATTATCTATTAGACATTACGACTTCGCAAACTTATAATAAGGTAAAAAATGATGTTTGGAGATTTCTCGGAAAACTAAACCGAGTAAATCCTAACACTCAAAAGATATTTCAAAAAATAGAACAAGGAATAAAAACCATTCTGCTTAAACAAAGTAATATTTTCGAAGCTTTTAACTTCAGATATTTTGGGCCTATTGATGGTCATGATGTAAATCACATGGTGAAAGTTCTAAGTGATTTGAAAAAAATTCCTGGGCCAAAACTTTTACATGTTATTACGCAAAAGGGAAAAGGCTTTAAACAAGCAGAACAGGATCAGACTTATTGGCATGCGCCAGGAATGTTTAACAAGGAAACCGGTGAGATTTTACAAACCGAATCAACGAGTCCTCAAGCGCCTAAATTTCAAGACGTTTTTGGCAATACCTTAGTTGAACTGGCCGAAATGAATGATAAAATTGTTGGAATAACACCAGCAATGCCAACAGGTAGTTCATTAAATATCATGATGGAAAAAATGCCCGATCGCGCATTTGATGTGGGCATTGCCGAACAGCATGCGGTTACTTTCTCGGGAGGATTGGCTGCAAGAGGGAAATTGCCTTTCTGTGCCATCTATTCATCATTTATGCAACGTGCTTACGATCAGGTGATTCATGATGTTGCACTACAGAATGTGAATGTTGTTTTTTGCTTGGATCGAAGTGGTGTCGTTGGTGCCGATGGTGCAACTCATCATGGTGTTTACGATTTGGCCTTTTTCCGTTGCATTCCAAATATGACGATTGCTTCTCCTCTTGACGCGGTTGAGTTGAGAAATTTAATGTATACTGCCCAACAAGAAAATATGGGCCCTTTTTCCATTCGCTACCCCCGTGGTAAAGGTCGTATTCTTGATTGGCAAAAACCTTTCGAAATTCTTCCTGTTGGCAAAGGACAAAAGCTGAAAGACGGAAAAGATCTTGCGATTCTATCGATTGGAGCCATTGGCGTTGAAGCCATGGATGCCATTGAAGAACTGGAAAAAGATGGCTACTCGGTGGCTCATTACGACATGCGATATCTGAAACCGATAGATACTGAATTACTTCATGAAGTTCTTGGAAATCACAGTCAGATTATCACTGTTGAAGATGGATGTATTATTGGCGGATTAGGTTCTGCAGTAATCGAATTCGTGAATGACAATAATTATCGCGCCATAATAAAACGATTGGGTGTACCCGATAAATGGGTTGAACAAGGTACTCAGCAGGAATTGTACCGTGAGTGTGGATACGACAAATTAGGAATCATAAAAACAGTAATTGATATTTTAGCCAAGACTGAAGACTAAGAATTATCTCTGTATCCATCCGAATAAGGATCAAGTCCTTCGAAATCTCCTGTAAAAGAATCAATTCTTCTCTGAAGCTCCGGATTCATCTTAATTAGATAGATGGTATCTTCTGTATGCAGCTCCACAACATTTATTTTATCGCCATTGGGTTTGGTAATGCTTATCAAATCATCTTCATAAATTCCATCAGGGAAAGCTTTTATTAAAACTTGAATTAACTCGTTCCCAATACTTTTATAGTCCTTAATTACTCTTTTCATCACTCACTGACTAACAACTAATATCAATCCTTTTCACATTCCCCAACAAGGTATCAGGGCAAATAAGAGTTTCAAAACAGGATCGACTTCTCGATCATTACAGATCTCAATTTAAGGATTTTATGAGAATGAAAAAAAATATTTTCCTAATTGTTCTCTATTTAAAATTCTCAGTTTCATTGTATTTAATTACAAATCAACTCGTAAACATGCTCTCCAAAACATGATAAGCCACATCTAAATCGTTTCCGCTCAAATAAATGTCAATTACTTAACACATTAGCAGTATTACTAAAATTTAAAAGCCTAGTTTTGCCGCCTTACTCAAAATTTTGATAGTAGAAGATGGTAGATTTTTTTAGAAAGAAAGCAGCAAATTCAAAAGATGATATTTTATCCGGATTAACCGTAGCACTTGCATTGGTACCCGAAGCGGTTGCCTTTGCCTTTGTGGCTGGAGTTGATCCATTGGTAGGACTGTACGCCGCCTTTATGATTGGTTTAATTACTTCTGTTTTTGGTGGTCGCCCAGGAATGATTTCCGGTGCTACAGGTGCAATGGCAGTTGTTTTAGTAAGTCTTGTAAAAGAAGGAAACGATATGGGAATGGCTATGGCCAGCCCAATTGAGAATATGGGATTGAACTACTTGTTTGCTACAGTTGTACTGGCGGGTGCAATACAATTTTTGGCGGGAGTTTTCAAGTTTGGTAAATTCGTCAGACTCATTCCCCACCCCGTTATGATGGGTTTTGTTAACGGTTTAGCCATTGTGATTTTCTTATCACAATTGGGCATGTTTAAAGATATTTCGGGAGCAGAACCAACTTGGTTACAAGGATTGGAGCTCTATACCATGATTGGCTTGGTTGCCTTAACCATGGGAATCATGTATTTCCTGCCTAAAATCACAACTAAAGTTCCGGCAGCTCTTGCTGCAATTGCAGTAGTTTCAGCCATCGTGATATTTGGAAATCTTGATGTCAGCACTGTAGGATCTTTTATTAGAGATGGTGGTGGCAGTGGTCTGAAAGGTGGCCTGCCTACTTTCCAGAGTCAATTGTTTGCAATGGTTCCTTTAAACTGGACTACCATTACTTTTATTCTGCCTTATGCGGGAATTTTAGCTGCAATTGGTCTTATTGAGTCGTTAATGACCTTGAATTTACTCGATGAAATTACCAATAGCCGTGGAAATGGAAACCGCGAATGTATGGCTCAGGGTGCTGCAAATATCGTTACCGGATTTTTCGGTGGAATGGGTGGATGTGCCATGATTGGTCAATCACTGATCAATGTGAAATCTGGTGGACGAGGAAGATTATCTGGTATTATTGCCGCATCTACCTTACTGGTATTTATTCTTTTTGCCTCTCCTTATATCGAAATGGTGCCAATCGCTGCACTTGTGGGTGTAATGTTTATGGTGGTAATCGGAACCTTTGCCTGGTCTACCTTTAATGTGCTGTTAAAAATACCAAAAGCCGATGCCTTTGTATTGGTTCTTGTATCCGGGCTAACCGTTGTTTTCGACCTTGCCATTGCAGTATTGGTTGGTGTTATTGTAAGTGCACTTGCCTTTTCCTGGGAAAATGCCCGTAAAATTCGCGCGAGAAAATCAGTACGGGAAGATGGAACGAAAGTGTATGAAATCTGGGGACCTTTGTTCTTTGGTTC
>JAQBBZ010000312.1:0-5836 GCA_032125735.1 Labilibaculum sp. | reverse complement strand
AAAACAATTAAAACAGAAATTAACCGATCAATAATTCATCAACCGATTTCTTTAGAAAATCTCTTGAATGGTAATCCTCGTCAACAATTTCATCATTCCAAACAACAATATCCAAATCGATTATCCGAGGTCCAAATTTAGACTGGCTTCTATCTCTCCCCATTTTATCCTCCAATTGTTTCAAATACAAATTGAATTCCTCTCTACAATGATGTGTTCTTAATCTGACTGCACCATTGATAAAGTCCTCCTGATTGGTAATTCCAATAGGCTTTGTTTTAATCCATTTAGAATGTTTTCTCACCAAATGATCTTTGGACAAAAGACATAACATCTTACGTATGTTTTCTATTGGATTAATATTCGATCCTATACCTATGATACAATCATTCATCACATATTGCATTAGTAAAACTCCTTTTTACGATTTATCAATTCGATAAGCCTCTAACTCAACCGATACAGATTCTGCAAATCGTAAGGCATGAGGTTTATCGACTTCAACTTTTGCCCACTCTACCTGAGGATTCGCTAAAATCACATCTAAAATTTGTTGAGTGAGATTTTCCAACATTTTAAATTTCCCTTCCTGCACAAGCACGATGACCTTCTTAGTGATAATTTTGTAATTGTATGAATTATCAACATCATCGTTTGCTATCGCTTTATCTACATCTGCATTAATAGTCATATTGATCACAACATCTTGCTTGTTTTGCAATTCTTCCTCATTAAAGCCAATATACGTTCTAATCAACAAATTTTTCACGCGAATAATTGCCATATGCTATAATTTATAAGAGTTGTGCACCTCCATCGCAAAATAATATCTGCCCGGTTAGGTTCTGATTTTCTAGTAAATAATCCAATGATTGTAATACGGGTTCTATTCCACCAGGAATTTTCATTGGCGTTTTTTCTGCAATTCTTAACAAATATTCCTCTCCCTGATTCTCTGGAGGAAGAATTGCTCCTGGCGCAATTCCATTCACCCGAATACCGGGTGCAAATTCAAGTGCCGCCATTTTCGTTAAATGTGCCAATCCTACTTTCGACAAACGATAAGCCGCATGCGAGTTTGAATTACTTTCAATCCGGGTATCTAATAAATTCACAATAATCCCTTTTGAATTATTCATTGCATAATCGCGGGATAAGATAAAAGGAGCCAAAAAATTCACATTCATCTGCTCTTGAAACAATTTTACCGAAGTTTCGCATATCACACCAGGGTCAAATACGGAAGCATTATTTACCAAAACATCAATCTTTTCAAAATGCAGTAAAACCTTATCAATTAATCCCTCTACATCATCGGTGCAATGTAAATCACATTTAAAAATTTTAAATTTCTGATTCGGATATCTATCCACCAAATCCGATTGTAGACCAATAGCTTCACTTTTCGAGGAATTATAATGAATAGCAATATTGAATCCATTTTTCGCCATATGCATTGCAATAAATTTCCCTATTCGCTTTGCAGCACCAGTTATTAAAGCAGTTCTATTCGTCATATATTAAATGGTTATCCTTTAAAGTTAATGAATATCTACACTGATAAAAAGTTTATAATTAATTATTTTTTGATTCAGTAAATTAGGATTATTCCTACAAATAGTTGAAATAAAACAAGTAGAATATGTAATTTGCACTCATGTTGAAAATCGGTCAGAATACCGATCCGCTAATGAAAATAGATATGACTAAAATTGAAATAGAAGCAGAACTAAAACAAATTTGTCCTTCCCTCCGCCTGGGCATTATTCAATGCAAAGTAAATACGAAAGAAGAGTGTCCTGATTTATGGCAATTAATTAATAAAAAAACAATAGACCTTCAGCAAAACCAAGCCATTTCAGGGATTATTGACATCCCAAGCATAGATAGTTCAAAAAAAGGATATCGGGCTATTGGGAAAGATCCTAGCAGGTATCGTTTATCTGCGGAATCTCTTCTACGAAGAATTGTAAATGGTAAAGCTTTGTACAAAATAAATAATGTAGTGGATTTGTTAAATCTTGTATCGATTACAAGTGGATTTTCGATTGGAGGATACAATGCTGACAAAATAGAAGGACTGGTTCGATTTGGAATTGGCAATACCAACGAGCCATATCAAGGCATTGGAAGAGGGACTTTAAATATTGAGAGACTGCCCATTTTCAGAGATGATTTGGGCGCATTTGGAAGTCCTACAAGCGATTCTTTACGAACCCAAATAGATGAAACCTGTGAAAACTTCCTTATGATTATTATTAGTTTCCAAGAGGAAAAAGCCTTACATGAAGCAATGAATTTGGCAATTGATCTACTAAAAACACATGCTGATGCGGAAGAAATTCAATCAGCAATTATATAATTGATAAAGCCTGCTAAATTGTTTAGCAGGCCTTACTTTCTTTAGTCAGTACCTAATTACTGAAGCACAAAATTTATGACTGTAGAATAAGAAACTTTTACTGGTTTTCCTCTTTGTTTACCAGGTTCAAATTTTGGTAAATTTCGAATTACCCGCAAAGCTTCCTGATCCAACGAAGGGTCAACTCCACGAAGCAATTCTACTTTAGAAATACTCCCATCTTTGCCTACAACAAAACTTACATAAACCCTTCCTGTTATTCCATTTTCCTGTGCTATTACAGGATATCGAATGCTTGAATTTATATGTCTGTACAATTCCAAATTACCTTCTTCATTGTTTTTGCAGATATCAGGCCTAAATATTGGCATTTCCTCTACAATCACAAAAATTTTCATTTCATTGTCAACCTCTTCCTCAACAAATACTTCTTGTGGAGCGACTTCAAATTCAGTTTCCTGATTGAAATTTTCCTCAACGATTTCCAGTTCATTTTCCAATTCAGTATTGTCTTCAACAATTGTAATCACATCGGTTAATTGCATTTTGGGTGGCAATTTCGGTATTTCTTTAATTTCTTCCTGTCTGGTAATTGGAATTATTTCTTCGTCCAATTTTAAATCAACCAAATTTCTAATTTCAACGACTTCTCGCACTCTCGAAGGCCATTCAAAAGATATTAAAGTAAATGCTAAGGCCATTACCAACCCAATTTCAAAAAACAAGGTTTTTCGTTTTTCCAAATCAGCTTCTGGGTTCTTTTTGGGATTCATAGCTAAACATTTTTAATATTAAAGCAAACAAATAGTAGTGACAAAAACTGAACACCACTATAACATCTGATAATGTTCAGCTTAAGTCCTCATAAGAGGATGAGTTAAAAGAACGGTTTGTATACCTAATATACGATTTTAATCTCTATTTGTTTCAAATTAAATAGTACTTATGTACAACAAACATTTATTGAAGCACAAAATTAATGTAGCCAGAAAACCAAACAGGAACCTTTTTATTAAATTGTTTACCAGGCTTAAATTTCGGTAGATTTTGGACCACCCGAATAACCTCTTCATCTAGTAAAGGATCAACTTTACGAGCTACCTGAATGTTTGAGATCTCACCTTCTGCTGTTACTACAAAGCTCACAAATACTTTCCCCTGAATAGAAGACTCTTGTGCTGCTATTGGATACCTAACCATTTTTTGCATGGTAATAAACAAGTCTCTGCATCCCTCTTCATAGGTGTTATTTTTCCGAGGATTAAAAATTGGCATTTCCTCAACACTTATAAAAGGGGTCACTTCAGTTGAAATTTCCTCTTCATAGGTTGGTTGCACAAATACTTCTTCATTAAGATTCCCAAACGAATCCTCAGGGATATATTCAAACTCCGGCTCTTCTTCAATTACCAAAATATCAATTAAATCTATCCTCTTAACTTTTGGAGGCTCCAACTTCTTAACTGGCTCACGAAATGTTATCAAAGCCAGTTCTTCAATATCATCCAGACTATCAAACACAATATCATCTGGCTCATTCATAGGTACTTTATACCCAAAAGCCATTAGCACAAATAAGAGGCTAATTATGAAACCAAATTGTAAGAACAATACTCTTTTCTTCTCTAAATTATATCGGTCGTTCTTTTTCACTTGCATAATCATGAGTTTTTTGGTAAGACAATTAATTGATTTCCACTCCACCTTTAAACTAACTTTTTAGTTATACGATTTAAAAAAAAGGCTTTTATTGCAACACAAATGAAATATAGCCACTAAACCATACACTAACGGGTTTGCTTCTTTGCATTCCTGGTTTAAATTTTGGCAAGTTTTGTACTACACGAATAGCTTCCTTATCTAAGGATGGATCTACAGCTCTCATTACTTGAATCTGTTCGATATTTCCTGTTTTTGTAACTACAAATCGAACATACACCTTGCCTTCAATTCCATTTTCTTGTGCAACGATAGGATATTTTGTCATTTTTTGCATGGTTATAAACAAATCCTTTAATCCCTCGTCATAGGTATTATTCTTACTAGGATTAAAAATTGGCATTTCCTCTACCCTTACAAAAGGTACATCATCATCATTTTCCTCAATTTCTTCTTTTACATTCGCAATAGGATAAGAATCATCTTCCGAGAGGTTAGAATCAGTAATATCGAGATCTGGTACATCCTCATCCTCCTCTGCAAGAATAAGTGTTGACAACTCAATAGGTTTGATCTTGGGCACTTCAATTGGCTTGGGTTTATCCTGTACGGTAATTGGAATTATCTCATCCATTTCTTCCAGCACATCAAAATTTAGTTCTGCAATTTTTTCAACTGGAGTCTCATACTCAAAAGCCATTAATACTACAACAAGACTTACTAGGAGTCCGATTTGCAAAAATAAACCTCGTTTCTTTTCCAAATCATAGCGGGGGTGTTTTTTAACTTCCATAATAAAGGGTTTTTGGTTAGACAATATAAATTGGTTTGATGTTATTCCTAAGAATTTAGTTCTGTAACTAAATCTTTAGTTAATATACGTAAAAAAATTTATTAGTTCAAAGAAAAACGAATAGGAATTGTGTAACTAACCTCAACTTTTTTTCCCTGTTGCTCCCCAGGCACCCATTTTGGCATATTATTTATCACCCGTAAAGCTTCCTTATTCAATTCAACATTTGCACCTTTTATTACTTTTGCTTTCACAACGCTTCCGTCCGTAGTGACAATAAATTGAACAAAAACCTGACCTTCATAACCTTGTTCTGCAGCCAGTACAGGATATTGAATTCTTCTTGCGATGTATTTTCTCAAATTTCCATTTGCTTCGGTAAACTGAGGCATCTTCTCTACCAAAACATATTCTTTACTCTTCTTTGTTCTAAGAACATTTTCAAGATGATAATCTGATGCATTCTTAATCCTTGCATGCAAAGGATGATGCGATGTAATCGGCTTATTTATTAAATTCTTTAATTGAAAATTAATAGGAACAGTGTATGCAATATTCACAAATTCTCCATCTTTCTTTCCAGGAATCCATTTAGGTAAAGACGACACAACACGTAAAGCCTCACGATCTAATTGAGGATGAACTTTTTTCACCAAAGAAGAATTAATAACTTCGCCCTCTTTATTAACAACAAAAGAAACAAACACACGACCTTCAATCTGCTTATTTTGAGCAAGCTTAGGATACTTAACATGTTCTGCGATGTATTTTTGAAGAGCCAGAATACCTCCAGGGAAAACCGGCATCTCGTCCGTTATCGTTTTTACTTCCTCTAAATTAATCGTCTCCTTATATTCCAGTTTATTAATTCTATGTGTAGATGGATAATTTGGAAAATAAATTTAGATCCCTTGGTAACAATTCTTTAAAAGAGAAATCCAAATCTAACTTTTCTTCCTCTTTAATGGTGAAGGCAAAAGCAGATAATAAAACCAGAAAAATTGGAATAATAAGCAGAAGCT
>JAQBBZ010000311.1:0-10076 GCA_032125735.1 Labilibaculum sp. | reverse complement strand
TCCAAGTGCCAGAGCATGTACAAATTACCTAATAACTCGTGGAGCTTCCACTGATGGTTCTAATATGATTACCTATGCAGCAGATTCGCATGTATTATATGGTGAACTATATTTTCGTCCTGCTGCAGATTGGGCAGAAGGTACTATGCTTGATGTTTACGAATGGGATACCGGAAAATTTCTGGGTCAAATAGCGCAAGTTCCGCATACATATTCTGTAGTTGGTAATATGAACGAATTTCAAGTAGCAATCGGGGAAACTACCTACGGAGGCCGCTCAGAACTTGGATCACAAGAGGGGGCAATAATTGATTACGGAAGTCTTATCTATTTAACTCTTCAGAGATCAAAAAATGCCCGCGAAGCGATCAAAGTGATGACCAATCTTGTTGAGACCTACGGATATTACAGTTCTGGTGAATCATTCTCGATCTCTGATGCAAATGAAATATGGATTTTAGAGATGATTGGCAAAGGTAATGGTGAAAAAGGTGCTGTTTGGGTTGCTCGTATGATTCCTGACGGATATGTTAGTGGTCACGCTAATCAAGCAAGAATCACCACTTTCCCATTAGAGGGCAAAACATCTATTTCTTCAGATAAAATAGATAAAATTTTCAATCCAGAAGTTCAAAATGTTTATGCAAAAGACGTTATTTCATTTGCAAAAGAAAAAGAATTCTATCCTAAAGAAGGAAAAAATAAAGATTTCAGTTTTTCAGATACTTACGCTCCAGTTTCATTTGGAGGTGCACGTTTTTGTGAAATAAGAGTTTGGTCTTTCTTTAATGATGTAAAAGAAGGAATGGATCAATATTTTGACTATTGCAAGGGGATTATCAAACACGACGACATGGGCTATGCTACTAACAGAATGCCTTTGTGGGTTAAACCTGATCACAAAATAAATGTACTTGAGGTAATGGATTTCATGAGAAATCACTTAGAAGGTACAGATTTAGATATGTCAAAAGATATGGGTGCAGGCCCTTACGGAAATCCATACAGATGGAGACCTTTAACTTGGGAAGTAGATGGTGTTACGTTTTGTAACGAGCGTGCTACTGCTACTCAACAAACAGGTTTTTCGTTTGTTGCGCAAAGCAGAAACTGGTTACCAGATGCTGTTGGTGGAATTAACTGGTTTGGTGTTGATGATGCCTCTTCATCAGTTTACTTCCCTGTATATTGTGGAATTACAAGAGTTCCTGAAACTTTCGCCGTAGGAAATGGTAAGATGATGGATTTCACAAGTAAATCTGCATTTTGGATATTTAATCAGGTTAGTAATTTCGCCTATACTCGTTATAACGATATACATCCTGAAATTGCAACGAAACAAAAAGCGTTAGAGACCAAATATCTTGCTTTTACGAATATTATTGATCTTGCTGCCGAAGGAATGTTTAAGCAAAATAAAGCTGCTGCAGTAGAATTCTTAACCGATTTCTCTTGCAACCAAGGAAATAACCTAGTTACAGAATGGAAAGATTTCTATGGTTACCTTTTTGCTAAATTTATGGATGGTAACATCAAAGAAAAGGATGGAAACAATCAAAATCCTAAAATGAAACAACCTGGTTATAGCGAAGAATTTTACAAAACAATTGTAAAAACAACAGGTGATAAGCTAAAAGTTGTTGGTGATGCTCATTAATAACAAATAAGATATAGTGAAAAAGGAACCGAAAAGGTTCCTTTTTTTTTGTTTATACAATTAACTTAAGCATCTAAATACTAAACATTTCGAACCTATTTGCCAAGAAATATTTGAAAATCTGAAATATTGACTAAAAAATAACTTTATTAGGATGGTCGTATAAATATTTTTACTAATTTTGTCGCGAATTCGTGCGTAATCTCTGACATGGTAATAGATGAATATGTTTACATTGCGTTCGTGAACTTTAACAAATTAAGACAATGGATTTAATTAAAATTGCAGAAGAAGCTTTCGCTACAGGTATTAAGAATCCTGAATTCAAAGCAGGGGATACCATTAGTGTTTCTTACAAAATTAAAGAGGGAACTAAAGAAAGAATCCAGATTTTTAGAGGTGTTGTTATTCAGATTAAAGGTACTGGATCAACTAAAACTTTCACTATCAGAAAAATGTCTGGTAACATAGGTGTTGAAAGAATCATTCCACTTTGTTCTCCACTAATCGATAATATTGAAGTGAACAAAAGAGGTCGTGTTAGAAGAGCAAGAATTTTCTATCTACGTAATCTTACAGGTAAAAAAGCAAGAATCAAAGAAAGAAGATTCTAATTTACCGAATACCAAAAAATATAAAAGCTTTCCAAATTGGAAAGCTTTTTTTTATGCCTTGATTTTTCTGTTAATGTATTCAAATTAAATTTCCATTTAAGGATTATACAGATCGGGCATTTCTCCATTGGTGATAATCTTTTCCCGATTACTGCCATCAAGATCCATGATCCAAATACTCTTTATTCCTTCATTGTCATTTGCAACATTCATGAATATGATTTTGCCACCTGTTTCAGTAAATCTAGCCTGAAGATCGTTTGTTCCAGAGGGTTTATTATCACCAGAAAGATCTGTCCAATTTGTTCCATCAATATTTACACTAATAATTCTTGCATCATCTTGATATCCCTGATCATCTTCATAGAGTGAGTCTAATGAAAAAATAACCCTGTCTCCTCCTCTTGAAAAATGAGGGTTTGATAAGGTTCCTTCTAAATTATCCACCAATAACGTCCTATTACTTCCATCTGGATCCATAAGATAAATTTCATTATCGTAAGGAAGTTTTCCCTGAGCTAAAGCTACAATTTTGGGATTAGAATGATTGTTAAACATATAAGACCAATCCATTTGTGTATATTCTCTATTTACCGGGGCATTATCAATTTTATTCTCACCAGTCCCATTATAATTTATGGTATAAAGATCTCCATAATAACCATATAGAATCTTTTCTCCATCAGGAGACCAAACAAAACCTGTTCCATTGTTGTGATAACTAGCCAGAGGCTTGCCATTAGTTACCTTTACAACATTCTTTCCTTTAGTATCCATCGTATAAATATGGTATTCGCCAGACTTATTCGAAGAATATGCAATTAACTCTTCATTGGGTGAAATTCTAGGAGAAACCTCACTTCCTCCATCTTTGGTTAATCGAACCAAATGATTATCGGCTAAATCCCAAGAGTATATATCTCTAGATCCTAAAGTATCCTTAACAAACAAATAACCATTCTTAGGAAAATCTTCTGTCCTAAAATTCCATTTCCCGCCAGGGGTTTTATATTTATATCTATTACTAACATCAACTTTCCAACTGTAATTCGTTTCAAAGTTTAACTTGGCAGCTACAAAAGTTGTATCCGTAATACCTTCAGCAATCGTATCACCATTTGCCTCTCCATTCTCATAAAGAATTACATCAAAGAATAAAGTATCCCCTTTTTCAGTTTCACCATTATGCCAAACCAATTTGACCTCGTTTTGCAATTTGAGTGCACCATCTAAAGGTAAAGCATACACTGGTTTTGTAGGAGCTTGTGTCGCCGGAGGTGCAATTTGCATAATCACCTGCATCACAACCTCTTGCCCTTCACGAACCGAAATACTAGTACTTACAGCAGTATAGACTTCCTTTTTAGCGCTAACCGTGTAATCACCCACAATTACATCCACTAGGATAAAATGTCCGTCTACATCAGTTGTTACAGATGTCGTTCCTGGATTAGTTGTTATACTAACACCTTCCATAGGCAAACTCCCTTCTGCCTCCGAAGTTTTCACCGTTCCACTTATCGAACCAAATAAATCTGGATCAACGGTACCTTCATTACAGGAAAAAACAATTACAGACAGACAAAGGAGTATGATAGGTCTGGTGAGTAGGTAGAGTTGTCGCATATATATTGTGGTTTTATTTATTTTTTAAATTAATAATTATCTCCGTGGAAAACAACCGAATCTTGAGCAACAATCATGTTATCATGATAAATTAACAATTTAGCCATTAACTCATCACTTTTACTAAGATTCATACTTGATTCAGAAAGAGAAGTAATGCTCATCTCCGTTGCGATAAAAGCACCTTTTTGCATGGTGTTAGAGCAACCTGCTCTTCCCTTTTTAGTTACCTTTAGAATATAACTTAATGACAAAGCTTTATTTCCATAATTTTGAACATTTGCTTTTACTAACATATTTTGAGCTTCTCCTTCAATATCAATCCATGCTCTGACTAGAAACTTATCCTTAATTTCTAATGTAGTACAACAAAAGCACATAATAATGACCATGATAATTTTTGGAAGCATTTACAATCTTAATTTATTATTTCACTTTAAATTTATTCAATATTTAACTGTGAATCAACATAGCATTCGTTAAATTACTATAATAACTTCAAAAAAAAAATACCAATTCACCAAATTATCTTATAAAAAAAGAGATGCCCTTAATTGGGCATCCCGTCAATTTAAACCTGCTCTGTATTCACAACCCACTTTTTATTATAACATTCATTCCAGTTCCTCCCTGAGTTACGATCATTCCGTTGTTTGCCAATCCAGAATCAATCTCTAATTGGTTGTCATTACCAGTCTGAGTTATTTCAAAGCTCTTATTATTCCCAATAACTTCTTGTTGCAATGAATTGTTATCACCATATTGATGAATGCTAGTGGAAATATTTTTCCCTTGAAGTAAGGATTCAATGGAGTTTCTATCACCTGATTGTAATATTTCTAAGAAATTAGAATCTCCTTTTTGTATTGCCTTAATCAAGTTCTCCATTCCTACTTGCTGAATAATGGCCAACTGTTTCTGACCAAATTGATTTAGAATTAATTCGTTTTCATTTCCAGACTGAATAGCAAATATTTTGTTTTCAGCATTTATAGCATCAACAGCACCGTAATTCAATTGGTTTAAAATCTGATCCTCAACATTATAATTTTGTCCTACTAGATTACCGAAGCAAAATACGAACAGAGCAAAACATAAATATTTTCGAATAATTAATGACATAGTGAGTTTGTGAAAACGATTAGAGGAAAAAAATCCCGCCGAAGCGGGATCTATTTCTATCTTAAGCATTAATAATTATGGAGTTGGATCAGACCAAACAGTAACACCCATATTACCTTGTTGGGTGATTGCTGCATTATCATTTCCATTCTGTACAACTAATCCAAAGTGACTATCACCATCTTGGAACATTGTTGATGTATTGTTATCACCAAATTGGAAAGTTAAAGCGGTACTATTATCACCACCATACTGACCAATAATCGATGAATTATTCGTTCCACCTGCCTGTATAGCTAATGCAAAATGGTCATCACCTACCTGAGCGATATCAATTGTACTTTCTGTCTCATTAAACTGGAATGCGAAAGCAGTATTATCATCACCCATTTGAGTAATAAACGTATTTGATAATTCTCCTCCAAACTGACCAGCAAAAGCAAAGTTATGCTTACCATCTTGCAATATGTTTGCAAAGTTAGATTCTCCACCTAATTGATCAATTGCCGCGAAATTACCATGTTTCTTTTGAGTTATATAAGCTTTATTGTCTTGACCGTCAATCTGAGTAACATAAGCTTTTTGCCACGAGCCACCTTGATCAATTACTGCAAGATCACCGCTACCATCTTTCTGTTTCACATCAGCAAAATTAAATCTTCCTATTTGATCAACTCTAACTTCGCCACCTTGCTCATCAATTTGCTCAACAAACGCATAATTTGCAAGTTTAGTTTGATTAATGGAAACTCTGTTTTCCTTTCCTCTCATTTGCTCAACGATGGCTTTATTAAACCAACCATTTTGATTAATCTTGATGTCGTTATCCCATCCTTTATACTGATAAGTTTTAGCATAATTACCAATACCATTTTGAAGAATATCTGACAAGTTTAATTTACCTTCATTTTGATAAATATCAGCCATATTACCTGCAACCATTTGATTTATAGTAGCAGTATTTGATTCACCTTTATATTGCTTTGTCCAAGCAAAATTAAGCAAACCTGATTGATTGGTTGTAGCCAAATTATACTTTCCATGTTCTTGATTAATGAAAGCATGATTCCCTACTCCAAGCTGATTAATTGCTGCATCATTATACTTGCCTGATGGGATAATCCCAAAAAACCAACCTGCAGATTGCGAAATATTCGCAACATTTAATGCACCCGCTTGTCCAACTGTTGCAGTACTTCCAAATTGATTTTGATAAATATTACTATGGTTACCAACACCAAATTGACCTACCAATGCTGTATTTAAAGCACCTCCCTGTTGAACGGTAGAATAATTAAGAAGACCTGCCTGAATAACTCCTACCATACCTAACGTACCATGCTGGCGTACATCAGATACATTAAAAGCACCAAATTGACCAACTCCTGCTGTATTAAATCCAAGTCCACCTTGCTCAATATCTGAGATATTGTGTAAACCGACCTGAAGTACCCCCGCAGTATTATTCCATGAGTACTGATCAACGTAAGATACATTCAATACTCCTAATTGAAGAACATAGGCTTGACTTCCATAACTTATTTGATTTATGTACGAGCGATTGTTCAACCCAAATTGCATCGCATGAGCCATATTATCATTGCCTAATTGATCGATATCACTCATATTATACCACCCAGATTGAGTTGCTATCCCGGTGTTATCATCACCTGTTTGATTAACAGTAGAAGTGTTTACCTGTGCAAATGCAGAAGAAACTGCAAATACAACGCCTAATAAAAAAATTAATTTTTTCATGGTTGAATTTTTTAAAGGTTTAAAGTGAATTAATTTAAAAATCAAATTAATGGTTAAGAGCTCTGTGGGATCAAATAATGCACTGACGGCATCCTTCGATCTTTTTATCTAAATTAAGAAAAAGCCTTTCCAACCTCCTATGTTTTTACACAAACGTCACTGATTTAGTGATTAAACCAAGTCTCTTTTATGCTAATCTTTATTCATTCTAAAAAAGAATAAGAAAACTTAAACAAAAGTTTAAGGAGTATTAAATTCCAAAATTGAAATAACCGTCAAAATCGATTAAAAATCAGATTTTGACGGCTTTAAATATAATAAATCAACCAAATTTATTGGTTACGTACTAGAATCCATTATATTGATTTACAGTAGCAGAGTTTCCATTACCAAATTGAGTAACTACTGATGCATGACCAAAACCAGATTGGTTCACCTCAGCAAAATTGTTACTTCCAATTTGCAAAGTAGCTGAGAAGTTCTCATTACCAACTTGATTAGTAAAAGCAACATTATTATCACCTAAACCTTGTAAAGAAATAGCAAAGTTATCATCACCGGTTTGAAGAATTAATGCATAACTATTAGAAACTAAAGCCTGTCCAATATAAGCCTCATTACCGTTACCATATTGTCCAATACCTGCATAAGTCGATGAAGTTAACACCTGTCCAATTGCAGCATCATTGTCTTCACCAATTTGTAAAATCTCAGCTGTACTTCCAATGTTATATGACTGGAAAATTTCAGCATCATTAAATTTACCATCTTGTCCTATCCAAGCTGTTGTAGAAAAACCTTCTACCTGAGTAATCTTAGCATCATTGCCTTTTTTATATTGCTCAACTTCCGCAGTATTATTATCACCACCTAACTGTTCTACATAAGCATCATTGGAATTTCCTTGCTGATAAACGTCGGCAGTATTAAAAAATCCACCATCTTGAAGAACTTCAGCATTATTTCCTGCTCCTCGTTGAGTAACCAAAGCCCGGTTTAGCTCTCCGCCGATTTGTTCAATATTCGCATAATTACCTTTTCCTCTTTGGTTAATCATACCATAGTTAAACGCACCTTCATTCTGAGAAACAGCTCCATAATTTCCATTACCATGTTGAATAATTGAAATTGCATTATTATCTCCCATTCTTTGGCCAGCATAGGCATAATTATTTTTCTTCTCCTGACTCACATAGATATCATTATTAGATCCACCAGTTTGGCCTGAATAAACATTATTATTCATTCCTTTTTGAACGATTGTAGAACTATTAAATTCTCCACCAAACTGATCCGTTTTAGAAGTGTTATTCTCTCCTATCTGCTTTACCCGAGCCGTATTTACAAAACCACCATCTTGATCAATATCTGCTTTATTACCATACTGAAATTGCTTTACAAACGCCCAATTGTATGATCCATTGGTTTGATGAACAACAGCTTCGTTTCTATCTCCTACCTGCAAAAGATCAGTCCAATTAGAGTTACCACCGTTTTGCCAAACTCTAACATCATTGAAGTCTCCGTTTTGTTTTGAGGTAATCCAATTATTCACTCCATCGTACTGAATTGCATAAGCAGAATTGTTATCCCCAAACTGATTAATTCCAATATAATTACGAACAGAATTAACCTGATAAGTATACCCATAATTACTATTACCGTTTTGAAAAATAACAGACCAGTTATTGCTTCCACCCCACTGGTCAACAATTCCTTTGTTGAAATTTCCCCATTGAGTTACATATGCCTTATCGAAAGTACCCGTCTGATCAATATCAGCAAAATTTGATAATCCATACTGGAACACTTTTGCAAATTCATTACTGCTAAATTGCTTAACAATAGAGCCATTTGTATCACCAAACTGATCTACATCTGATTTATTATCATCCCCATTCTGAATAATAATACTACTATTTTCGATTCCAGATTGCTTAGAATCCGCATCATTATTGTTTCCATTCTGGTTAATTCCAGATAAATTACTTTGAGCAAAAGAATATGCTCCAGTAAGAAAAGTTGCTAAAAAGATGAATAAAATCTTTTTCATGGTTTATAAATTTTTAAGGTTTAAAGTAAATAGATCAGGTCTCCCTGATTTAAAAGTTTAACTAAATTTGGTTGTTGATTGATTTTACTTGATAATTTATGTTCTATGTTTTTAAATTCAAATTAAATGTAAAAAGATCAAATGAATTTATAATATTAGATTACATCAAACATCAAATTAATATGATGAATATGGTCAAGAAATTGATGAATACGAACCAAAGTTTTAAATTCAACATAAAAAGTTAATTAAAATTAAACTACAATATACAATTCCCTATTTTCCAGCCCACTACTAATCTTCCGCCGCAAATTCTGCAAATAAAAAAAGGGCCGGATAAATATCCGGCCCTGTTAACAACTTGTTAATATTTTATTCAGCAGGAATAGTTTTAACTACTGCTTTTTTTTGTATTTTTTCTTTTCTATTTTTCTTATTCTTATTTCTGTCCCAAATCTTATCAAAATAGAAGTTTAGGCCTATTTTCCCTTCCCAAAAATAATCATTGAAATTTCCCTGTTTTAATCCATCTATATTATCATTAAATATATAATGATTCAAAATTGAAAAATTCAAACCAATCCGATCATTAAATAAAAATTCGACTCCGGCACCATACAAGGCCTGGGGGTAAATGGAATTTGAAATATCAATGGTATATATGGATTTTTCATGTTCTGAAAATACACCAAAACCACCTTCAATATAGGGTGTCCAATCTTTATAAGGTAACAAACGATATTTAGCTGTTATATCAAGAGAATTATATGTCTTTTGGAAATAATCAGTAGTCGCTAAATCTCCTCGACTAAAATTAAGACCAAACTGCAAGGCGGATTGAGTATCGTACAACAAAGACACTCCAGCCATAGCTTCCATCTCTGTATGCTTATAATCTCCCATATATAACCATGACCCGGCATTAAAACCTAAACCAAACTTACGACGGCGAGGAGTAATTAATTGGTCGAAGAAATCTGCTCCTTGATTATCTTCTTTGCCCTCAACATATTTCGTAATTACATCCGAATTAACTTCTTCAGGATTCTTTAAGTCCCAAAGACCTTCTATCACACCTTCGATAATTAAAGACTCGACAGCCTTCTCTATAGCTTCTTTAACTTCAGCAGGGAAACGTTCAAAATCTGGACCATCCAAAGAAATACCCTGTTGTTGCTGATAAAGTTTAGCAGACTTATGTAAGTTAGCTAAGTTCTCAAATACACTCACAGTATCATTACCAGAC
>JAQBBZ010000310.1:0-20545 GCA_032125735.1 Labilibaculum sp. | reverse complement strand
TTTAGTCGGCCGGGCTTTTCGCTCCAAGTCCTCGCCATCCCACCCACCGGCCAAATCTGCCTGCGGGCTTTCCGCTTCAATCCCTAACCCAAAATCAAGGAACAAGAAATAAGGAACAAGTAACAAGTAACAAATCTCAAGGAACAAGTAAGAAGAAACAAGGAACAAATCTCAAGTAAGCAGACCGATTAACAATTCATTCACCTCAATCCCAAAACATCAAAAAAACAAATAAAACAATATTGACTTTTACCCAATAAGCATATGATTAAAGCATGAAAAATAGGGTTTTTACCCAATCATCATTTGATGAAAGCACGAAAAAATGGTGTTTTTATCAATCATCATATAATGAAAGTACGAAAAATTGGGTTTTTGATCAATCATCATTTAATGAAAGTACGAAAAATTAGGTTTCTGATAAATCATCATTTAATGAAAGCACGAAAAATTGGGTTTTTGCCCAATCATCATTTGATGAAAACACGAAAAACTGGGTTTCTGCCTAATCATCATTTAATGAAAGCACGAAAAATTGGCTTTCTGATCAATCATCATTTAATGAAAGCAAAAACAATATTTTGAAATTACCAATATCATTCCGTAATGCCCTAGGGATACAACATGTCGCATCCACATTTCACATGATCACATTCACGCAATTTCTAACCAACAAAAAAGCACACGCCATGGCATGACCCTACGCAATTCAATCAAAACACATTGGTTCAATGCAATTACCAATCTATTCTGTAATGCCGTAGGTATGCGACATGTCGTATCCGAAATACATTCAACCCAATACCTAAACATCAAAAACCAAAAAAGGTCACGCCATGGCATGACCCTACAATCAATAATTAATGCAAAATATCCCGAAGGGATTACATGTTTATAGAAAAATAATGGTGTGGATATGGTACGACTCCTTCGGAGTCGAATTAGGTGAACTGATTTTCTTGCTATAAACATTTGAATCCGAAGGATTCAACCTCCAATTTGAGTTTTAGAAAGTCCCCTTCAGGGAAATGGAGCATAGCGTAATTCGACGAAGTCCATTTAGGGGTAAATACATCCATAACACAAGAATTTATCTAAACAAAAAGGTCAAGCCATGGTATGATCCTACAGTCAATCAATAATTAAATGCAAAATATCCCGAAGGGATTATCTATTTATAGAAAAATAATGGTGGGGAAATCGTACGACTCCTTCGGAGTCGAAACCTGTGAGCTGGCTTGTCTTGCTATAAATAGTTGAATCGGGAGGATTCATATCGAAATATGATTATCCATAAGAACCCTATCAATCAAAGAATTCATCTTTTCCTTAATCAAAAAACATCCTATAATATATACTAACACACTTAGAGAAATTAATAGTAACAAACCGAGAACCAATGAATACCCAAAATAAAACCACGCAATAAATCCAACCACAACACCAAACAAAACCGACATAAATAGGAGATACTCCAAATTTATTTTCCACGAAATTTTAATTTCATTAGAAGAGTTTTCTGAAAAATAAATTTCTCCCTCCCGTAACAATTTCAAGGCATCGCTTTTATTCTCACCTGAATCAGTGGAATTTTTTCTGATATTTTTGAAACATATTTTATTAGCATGTATTTCTGAACGGACATTCATCCTATCCAAACACTCAACTACAGAGTGATTCAATCTCTCGCAATTAGCCAAATAATCACCACTAACAATGAGACTCTTTCTTAAATACAAAAACATATAATTAATAATTAGCTTACGAGAATTTACAAATTGCCTCGGGTTTTAACCTAAGCTAACAAAAAAATCCTCAGTCTGAAACCAGGGGCAAAGAATACGGAAACGACCAATATAAAAACCAGTTTGGAATATTTACCTAGAATAATTAATTGGTGTGTTAGGTTGTGATTTATTAAGCTTTAGTGGCTATATTCATCTGTATATCCCGTTGGAGTTTCTTTTCCTGGGAATGCAACTGGAATTTTAAATTTCAAAGCAGTTGTCGTATTATTTTGATCACCATCTTTACCACCTACACTTGCATCAAGAAAACCTGTTCTTACAGTTAGTTTCCCATCCTTACCTGAGTTTTCGGTTACAGACAAAGCAACATTAAATTCAACCTCTTGCACATAACGCGATCCACCAGTCTGTAGTAGATACTCACCTTGTTTACCTGTTGTAAGCCTGGGGATTAATAATAAGTCCAATGCCCTCATTCTCTGCTTGAGCTTCTAAAATAGCTTGTGAGATTTGAGAAATTGTTGTCTTTACAAAGTCTTTTAATTCCATAATATTATTTATTTGATTTTAAATATCATCTAAGATAATTGATAGTACAAATGTTTTAAGACCATGCTTTCATCCATACTATCACATTGCAAACACACCACACATTTATACGACAGTTTGGTACGCTTACCCGATTAAGGTTTAGTTGGTGTGTAGGATATGTTAATTTAAAGAAAGGTTTGCCGATAGAGATTATTAGCCCACCTAGGTCTTATTTTTGATAAATTCATTAACAATTCAGGGCTATCTTCTGGAATACCAATCAACTCACGTTTACAGAATCGTAAATAGTTTTTAGTTTGTTGCAAAGGAATATGGTCATATTTCATAATATCAGAAACAAACCTTAAAAAACCATCATTAATTAGAATTTTAACTACTGGATCATTAAAGGGCATATAAACAATCTCACTATGTTGAATATGAAATTCTCTCAATACAGATTGCTCTGAAGCAGTTAACTGTTCGATTCGACCAGCCATTTTCAAAAAGTTTTTAATTTCCACAGACAAGTTTCGTAATAGCTTAAAAACGTAAAATACGATTGTCAATAGAATCATTACGGCTGATACTACGAAAAAAAAATCTATCAAATACCCATATTTAGAAATTAAAACATCAAAATTCCTTATTATTGGAAGAGATTCATGTACAAATCTTAAGTAGCCTGTAATAATAAATGTCAGGAGAACTATAAATTTAAAAGATAAGTTCTGAGTGAGATATAAAAATATTTTCCCCATGTTTTATAGTTTGATTTTGCAATATCAAAGATAACAATAATATCACATTATCTTCCAAACATAACACATCTGCGGTAGCAGAACGGAATACCTCCTCATTCAATAAACGAAAACACCCCCAATTAAATACAGAGGTTGGACAAAGCTTTCAAATACAAGTGAGACCCTCAGCCAAATATTATTAATTACACCTTGTCAGGTTTTGGAAAGTCCACTTCAGGGAAATGGAGCGTAGCGTAATTCGACGAAGTCCATTAGGGGTAAATACATCCCCATCACAGGAATTTATCTAAACAAAAAGGTCACGCCATGGCATGACCCTACAAAAATTCTTAATTTATAATTTTTAATTCATAATTCTTCTTGAGACCCTCAGCCCATAATTCTTAATTCATAATTTCTAATTCATAATTATTTTCACCCTCCCCAGCCGTCACGATCTAAACTTCGATACTGAATGGCTTCGGCCAGGTGGTCGGTTTCGATGTTTTCAAAGCCTTCCAAATCGGCAATGGTGCGCGAAACTTTTAATATGCGATCGTAGGCTCGGGCCGAGAGTCCTACCTTTTCCATGGCGGTTTTTAGCAGTTGGTTGCCGGCCTCGTTTGGCAGACAATGTTTTCTCAACAATTTAGAACTCATTTGGGCATTGCAATGCACTCCATCGTGCTCAGCAAATCGTTTCTCCTGAACTTGTCTGGCTTTTTCAACCCGCAGCCGAACCACCTCGCTCTTTTCCGACAATCGCTGATCTGATATTTTATCGAATGAAACAGGAACCACTTCAATATGAATATCAATCCGATCCAAAAGCGGACCGCTAATTTTACTCAGATATTTTTGCACCATACCGGGGCCGCACAGGCAATCTTTATCGGGGTGGTTGTAGTAGCCGCACGGACAAGGATTCATGGAAGCAATCAACATCGTGCTGGCAGGATATTCAATGGTGCATTTAGCTCTCGAGATGGTAATCGTTCTGTCCTCCAAAGGTTGACGCATTACCTCTAAAACGGTTCGTTTAAATTCAGGCAACTCATCTAAAAACAGCACCCCATTGTGTGCTAAACTTATTTCTCCTGGCTGCGGAAATGTTCCGCCGCCTACCAGCGCAACATCCGAAATGGTATGGTGCGGACTTCGAAACGGCCTTTGTGTCATCAGGGCACTGTTCTTTTCCAAAGTACCAGCCACCGAATGTATTTTTGTTGTTTCCAATGCCTCTTGTAATGTTAGCGGAGGCAAAATGCCTGATATTCGTTTGGCCAACATGGTTTTCCCTGCTCCGGGAGGCCCAATCATAATAATATTGTGTCCGCCTGCAGCGGCAATCTCTAAAGCCCGCTTCACATTCTCCTGCCCTTTTACATCGGCAAAATCGTGCGGGAAATTATTTAAGTGCGCATAAAACTCGGCTCGGGTATCCACTTCGGTGGGTGGAATTACCAAATCGCCTTTCAGAAATTCAATTACCTCTTTAATGCTATCGGCTCCAATCACTTTTAACTTGTCAACTACAGCTGCTTCGCGTGCATTCGCTTTGGGTAAAATCAATCCTTCAAAACCTTCTTCTCTCGCCTGAATAGCCATAGGCAATACGCCTTTAATGGGAACCAGACTGCCATCGAGCGAAAGTTCGCCCATAATAACGTATTTGCTTAGTACCTCACAATTTATTTGCTCGGTTGCTGTCAATATTCCAATGGCCAAAGGAAGATCGTAAGCCGATCCTTCTTTTCGGATATCGGCAGGAGCCATATTAATAATGATTTTTTTTCCGGGAATCTTGTAACCAACCTCACGCAAAGCAGAATCTATTCGCTGCTGACTTTCCTTTACGGCATTATCGGGCAATCCGACCAAGGAAAAACGCACTCCGGGAAAAACATTCACCTCTATTGTAATTGTAGTGGCATGAATACCATACACAGCACTTCCGTAGGTTTTAACAAGCATATTTTCGATATTTTACTAATTAACAAAATCGACCCATGAATGTAACAATAATAAACCAACTACCAAAAATACAATTCAAATTATAAAATACTAAGTCTCCCCAACTTTTTAGGCACAAAAAAGAGGATGCCATTACAACATCCTCTTCTATACTTTTTATTTGTGAAAAAAGACTCCATCTCATTTCTCACATCTAATATCTACAATGTTTATTTCATTTTCGCCTCGATGTATTGAATCAGGCAATGAATCACTTTAATGTGAATCTCCTGCACCCGATCGGAATACTTTTCCCAGGGCACGCGAATTTCAACATCGCAAAGAGCGGCCATTTCGCCTCCCGATTTCCCGGTTAATCCAACAACAATTAGTCCTTTTTCTTTGGCCGCTTTTACTGCATTTATAATATTCGCCGAATTTCCCGAAGTACTAATTCCCAAAAATACATCTCCCTTTTGGCCCATTCCTTCCACATATCTCGAAAAGATATAATCGAAACCATAATCGTTTGCCACGCAGGTAATATGACTGGGATCTGAAATGGCCACAGCGGCCATCGAAGGTCTGTTGCTGCGAAAACGGCCTGTTAATTCTTCGGCAAAATGCATTGCATCGCACATGGAACCTCCATTGCCACAAGAAATAATTTTCCCTCCGTTTTGCAATGCTTTTACCATTGCATCCCCGGCATTTTCGATAGCCGAAAAATTCGCCTCGTTGGAAATAAATTCATTCAAAACTTTTTGTGCATCCAAAAAGCTCTCTTTTATATCGTTTAGAATCATATTGTTCAAATTTTACTCAAAAGTATAAAAAAAAGTGCAATGAGATTTACCATCTGAGATTTGAGATTCACTCAACGCCTAAGTTTTATATTATTTTAAGACTTTCCAGACCATTCGATCTTTAGACTTTTCAAGACCATTCCAGACTCTTCCATACTTTTTTTGTAAGTTTATGTTCTGAAACCCATATTTAATGCATTCATGAGCACAACCAAAGATCGCCTCTACGAAATAATATTCGAAGCTGACACCAGAGCAGGAAAAATATTTGATGTAAGCTTACTTATTACTATCCTTCTTAGTATCCTTTTAGTCGTATTGGAAAGCGTACCATCTATAGAAAGAGATTATCACGATTTGCTAAAAATTTCGGAATGGTTGATTACAGGCATATTCTCTCTTGAATACATTCTACGTATATGGATCATTCAAAAACCAAAATCCTATATTTTCAGCTTTTACGGCATTATCGATTTACTATCGGTGCTTCCCTCTTATTTAGGCCTGGTAATAGCCGGAACTCACGGTTTTATGGTGATCAGAGCATTGCGTCTGCTTCGGGTCTTCCGAATTTTAAAACTCAATCGCTACACCAAAGAAGGAGCTATAATTGTTCGCGCCCTTCGCCAAAGCCGGATAAAAATATCCGTCTTTCTTTTTGCTGTTCTTACCATGGTCATCATCATCGGCACCATCATGTATTTGATAGAAGGTGGCGAAAATGGCTTTACCAGCATTCCGCAAGGAATTTATTGGGCAGTTGTTACTCTTACCACCGTAGGCTATGGCGATATAGCTCCGGCAACACCCCTTGGGCAGTTTTTTGCCAGCCTTGTGATGATTATCGGTTATGCTATTATTGCGGTTCCTACAGGAATCGTAACTGCCGAACTCACCAAACAATCTTCAAAAACGACATCTACTCAGGTTTGTCCAAATTGTCTGGCCGACGATCATGCAGAAGATGCTCTGCACTGCAATAAATGTGGAAAAAAGCTAAACTAATCTCAGTGCTGAGGTCAATAAAAAAATGCTTTTAAATCCTTATAAACAAATCTTTTTTTTAGGATATTTTAACTAGCAGCAATAGAAATTGTTGAAGCAAAAATCCAGAAAAAATCGATATATTTGTGAGTATTTTTTAGACAAAAAGTATTGCTTGTACCGATTCTTTTGCCATCAGATATTAGATTATTTAATTTGATTGGCAAAAGCATCAGAATTATACCCTACAACAGTACACTTTTAACTGGTATAAAAATTTTATCATGGGATTTACAAGTTTTTTTAAAAAACCTGAATACAAAAAATTTAATATTCAACCCCGATATTGGGATCCTGCTAAAGAAGAGAGAGAAGACAGAGAAAAAAGGATTCGCGCTGAACTGGGTTTGAAGGATGAAAATGAAACATACATCCCCAACATAAAAGGACGAATGAAAACTCATCTGCGTCATGGTAACTCTGATGCAAATGGCACAAGAAACAAATCGAACATTCGATTGTTAATTATCTTTATCTTGCTCGCAATTGCAGCATACATTTACATTTATGGATGGAATGGAGTTATTTAAATTTCTCCTTTACTAAATTTATTTTTGTCCCTTTTCAGATATCCTGAAATCAGGCAATTTAAATTTCACCAAACACGTTACAAGAAATTAAACTTTAGAAGTAGAAATTTATATGTCGGATTTGATACAGATTCTACCTGACAATGTAGCCAATCAAATTGCTGCAGGGGAGGTAGTTCAACGACCAGCTTCAGTTGTGAAAGAGCTCGTGGAGAATGCCATTGATGCTGGAGGTAACTCAATAAAAATCAACCTTAAAGATGCGGGAAGAACATTAATTCAAGTAATTGATAATGGATGTGGTATGTCTGTTACCGATGCGCGTCTTGCTTTTGAACGACATGCAACTTCTAAAATCCGAAAAGCAGCTGATCTGTTTGCCATTCGAACCATGGGTTTTCGTGGCGAAGCACTTGCCTCTATTGCGGCCATTGCTAATGTTGAATTGAAAACCAAACGAACTGAAGACGAATTAGGAACTCACATTATTATTAATGGTTCCGAAGCAATTTCGCAGGAGGCATCGGCTTGCAGCGATGGAAGTAATTTCATTGTGAAAAACCTCTTTTTTAATGTTCCTGCCCGTCGAAAATTCTTAAAAGCCAATTCTACCGAACTTCGTAATATCATTACCGAATTTCATCGAATCGTGCTTTCTCATCCTGATATTGCCTTTCAACTTCTTCACAACGATACCGAAATTTACAACATCCCTGCAAGTCATATTCGCCAACGAATTATCAATGTTTTTGGCAAAGGGATGAATCAAAGGTTAATAAGCATAAATACAAGCACCAGCATTGTGAAATTGACTGGTTTTATTGGGAAACCGAAAAATGCAAAGCGAAATTTAGGGGAACAATTCTTTTTTGTGAACAACCGCTACATGCGACACCCTTATTTTCACAAAGCAATCATGCAGGCTTACGATAAAATATTGCCGCCAGAAACGATACCTCCTTACTTCATCTTTTTTGAGGTCGATCCACAGATTATTGATATCAATATTCATCCGACCAAAACAGAAATTAAGTTTGAGGACGAAAGAGCGATTTACCAAATCATTCAAGCATCAATTCGAGAGGCCTTAGGGAAATTTAATATTGTGCCTTCAATCGATTTTGATGAAGACAATAGCTTAGAGATTCCGGTTGCCGGCAATAATGCCGACTTCGAAGCTCCAATGATTAAGGTGAATCCAGAATTCAATCCTTTCGAAGCGGATTCGAACTACAACCCTTTTGATGGGGAGAAGAGCTACAATCCTTTCGACGAGGAGCGCAGATCTTTTGAGTCGAATCAATTCTATCAGGAGTTTAAGGCAAAAACACCACCTCAACAAAGCGGAAGTCCAAAGAAGCCAGTACCTGAAAAATGGGAAACTTTATATGAAGAACCCTCAAAAAGAGAGTCTGAAGAGAAATTGAGTCAAGCGGCAATCGATCGGGGAAATATTCCAGACTATTTCCAGATTCAAAAGCCACCGGAAGAATTTATTCAGAAGAAATTGCACCCTCAGGAGCAAATTCAGAAAGCTAAAAACTTTTTTCAACTGAAAAACAAATACATATTAACGCCTATTCGCTCTGGGCTAATGATTATAGATCAGCGTAAGGCGCATGAACGAATTTTGTATGAGAAATTTATCAATTCGCTGGAAAACCATCAGGGAATTGCTCAACAAACATTATTCCCACAAACCATAGAACTTAACGCTTCGGACTATACTCTTTTACAAGTGATAATAGAAGACGTGAGAGCATTGGGTTTTGATATTCGTGAATTTGGGAAGAAAACCTTTGTTATTAATGGCACACCAGCCGACATCCTTAATTGTGAGCCGAAAGAATTGGTTGAAAATCTGCTTGCGAATTACAAATCGAACCAAATGGATGTGAAACTAAAAATCCGTGAAAATTTGGCGAAATCATTGGCGAAAGCCTCTGCTTTAAACTATGGGAAAACTCTCTCGAATGAGGAAATGAGCTCCATAATCGATCAGCTTTTTGCTTGTGCTACACCTAATTTTACCCCCGATGGAAAAACAATCATTTCTGTTCTTGAATCTCAGGAATTAGAAAGTAGATTTAAATAGCGTGACAATCTGTCTTAGATTTGTTAATCAAACGCACAAATGATAAATTGGTCTAACTATTGTTAGATTTGAGAAACATATTAAATTAAAATCGAATGAGTCAATTTAGATCTTCCCTTCTGGATCTCCCTCCGGTTGTGAAAAACCTGATAATTATTAATGTTTTAGTCCTGCTCGCAACCACGGTAATCGGCGATCGATTTGGCTTTAGTATGGATAATCTTTTTGCTTTGCACCAACCTGCATCAGAATATTTCAGACCGCATCAGTTCATTACTCACATGTTTATGCATGGTGGGCTAACCCATTTATTCTTTAATATGTTTGCCCTGTTTATGTTTGGGCGTATGCTGGAAAGCGTATGGGGGCCGAAACGATTTTTACTGTACTACATGGTAACAGGACTTGGTGCCGCTGCACTTCACACTTTTGTAGGATGGCTTGACTATTCTTCCATGAAAGCTGCTGCAAATGCATTTAGCAATACACCATCTCCTGATTTAATGCTTCAGTTTATTCGTGAGCACATGGACGGTGTTCTACCATGGGTTACTGATTTTGTGAACTCTTGGGCCGAACATCCCGACAATGCATACGATACACAAAAAGCCATAGCAATGGTAAACCAAATGGTTACGGTGAACATTAATGTTCCTACAATTGGAGCATCAGGAGCTGTATTCGGAATTCTTTTGGCTTTTGGTATGCTATTCCCTAATACTGAATTAATGCTTTTATTCCCTCCGATTCCAATCAAAGCAAAGTATTTTGTAATTGGTTACGGTGCTATTGAATTATTTCAGAGTTTTCAACATGTAAGTGGTGACAACGTTGCCCATTTCGCACACCTAGGTGGAATGCTGTTTGGTTTTATCCTGATAAAGTACTGGCAGAAGAATTCAAGTAAATTTTATTAACATCTAAAAGATTGATATTTCATGAGCATGAATTTCAACAATCCATATCAGTCTTATTCCCACCAAAATATTTGGGATGGAATTAAAGACTCATTTAAAGAAGGAAGTAATTTAACAAGACTGATTTACATCAACTTTGGTGTATTTTTAATTGTTAAAATTGTGGGCGTTTTAACTTTTCTTTTTAACCTTGACACCTCACAAGTACCATTTCTGGTATACTGGTTATCGGTGCCAGCAGAAACAAGTGCTCTCTTAGGCAGACCCTGGACTGTGTTCACTTACATGTTTTTACATGAAGGATTTCTGCACATACTAATGAACATGCTTTGGCTATTCTGGTTTGGCCGGATTTTCTTAAGCTATTTGGATCAGAAAAAGCTGGTAAGCATTTATTTGATTGGAGGTTTAACTGGAGCTGCAACATATATTTTCGCCTACAATCTCTTCCCTGTTTTTGAAAGTGTACGTTTTGGATCTTATGCTCTTGGAGCATCAGCTTCGGTTATGGCTGTGGTTTTTGCGACGGTAATTTATGCTCCGAATCACGTTGTTCACCTCACGTTTATCGGGCCGGTTAAAATTAAGCACATTGCCTTGTTCTTTATAGCTACTGATATCTTAAGTATTCCTATGGGGAATGCTGGTGGTCATCTTGCTCATTTAGGTGGTGCATTCTACGGTTGGTTATTCATCAGTCAATTGCGCAAAGGAAAAGATATTTCGGCTGGTTTTAATTCTATGATGGATTCCTTTTTTGGTCTTTTTAACCGTCGTAAAATGAAAGTGAGTTATAAGAATACTCAGAAAATGGACGACAAAGAGTACAACAAGACAAAAAAGCAAAACCAAGAACACTTGGATGGAATTCTAGAAAAAATAGCAAAATCGGGATACGATAGCTTAAGTAAGGAAGAAAAAGAAATACTTTTTAAATCAAGCAATCAGAAGTAATAATTTGAAGAACTTTCTACACAAATCACTAGTAATCTTTAGCCTGATATTTTCTGGCTCGATCCTGTTTTCCTATTTGGCGTCTAAGATTGATCCTGGTAATTTTTGGCTGCCTGCATTTTGGGGATTAGCTTATCCTTATTTGCTGGTTATTAATATTTTATTTACTATTTACTGGATGATTAGAAGGCGTTTGAGTTTTTTAATTCCTTTACTCGCAATATTAATTGGATATCAATCTTTTTTCAATTTCATTCAATTTAACTTCTCAAGTAAGACTGAAAATAACGAAAAGTCAATTAATATTCTGAGCTATAATATTCGCTCCTTTGATATTTACAAGTGGACAAAAGATCCAAAAACCCCTGAAAAAATCATTCAGCTAACCAAAGAACTCAAAGCAGAAATCATTTGTTTTCAAGAATTTAGAACAACCAATTCAGGTTTGCTTTCGATAAATAATTTAAAAAAAGAGTTGAATGCACAAAATTCAATTCGGAGTAAACATGGCACTGGCGTGACAATTTTCTCCCGATATCCAATTATAAATCACGGAGAAATCGATTTTGAGAAAGGAAATTTATGCAGTGCTATTTTTGCTGATATCAAAATCGGAAAAAAAACACTTCGGGTTTACAATCTCCATTTAGAGTCGAACCGTTTTGTGGGTAAAAATTACGAATTCATCAACAAAAAAGAATATAAAGCAGATGAACAGGAATTAAATGAGATTAAAGACATTTCTTTCCGATTACGATATGCTTTTATTCGAAGAGCTAAACAAGCTCAAATTATTCGGGCACATATTGACAAATCGCCTCATCCGACCATTGTTTGCGGTGATTTTAACGACACGCCACAATCATTTACGTACAAAACTTTGAGTGATGATTTTAGCGACTGTTTTAAAGATAAAGGTTTCGGAATCAGCACAACTTATTCGGGTGATTTCCCTTCATTTAGAATTGATTACATTCTTCATGATGAGCATACCCTTTGCAACGAGTATGAAAGAATCAAGAAACAATACTCTGATCATTTCCCTATTCTTTCCAAACTCTCGTTTGCCAAAGAATAAACTTCCTATTTAGTAATAATTTGATATTTTCGCTGAGAAACATAAATATTGTAGTCCTGCGTTTGATATTTTGCTACAATATTTAATGTTGTATCAAGTCCCACAACACGATCGTAAGGGATTTCGAATCGAGCAGATCCACCTTTTGCATAAAGAGGTTTAGCTACAAAAGGGATGTATTTATCTTCCATCAAATCTGAAACATAGAAAATCACGTTCTTGGAATAATTACTTAAAGACAATGTTAGAACAACAACGTCCTCCTTCACAAATTTCTGAATTTCTATACTTGGAAAATTAGTCCGCAAACGACCATCTTGTCGGTATTCTTTCAAACCAGTACCAGGTTGTCCTCTCATGTAAGGGGTCTCAGCCCAAATATTACCATTGGAATAATATTTCGTCTGAACACCATGCTTTTCATCTTTATTATAAGGAGTAAGACTGTACAATTTGCCATTTTTATGGAATTTTTTAGCATTGCCGCTCTTCTCATCATCAACATACATGATTTCATCACTCAACTCACCCGACGGATAATAGATTTTGGTAACACCATGACGAACCCCATTTTTGAAAGTAATTTCAGCGCTTAGTCTATTCGCATCATCATATACTTTAACAACTCCATTTTCCACATAAGCATCATCAGAACTTACCGATTTCCCGCTTTTTTGCTCACAAGCAAACAGCAAAATCAATACGAACAGATAAATCAAATTTCTCATTTAGGGGTTTCTCTACTTGTTATAAATTATTGAGTGTCCCATAAAAATAACTTAAAGCTGTGGAAGATGAAAATTATTTATCGACTAAATAATTAGTAATTAAGAGGAAGAGGCCTTTTCAGTTAGTTTAATAGTTTCAGATGACTGATTTACTTCATTTTTTTCCTCTTCAACAGGTAGGCTTGAAGAACAGAGTGAAATTCCTTACGGATATCAGCTTCAGCATAATCAATTGCAAATTGTCCGCACAAAAGCTCCAATTCTTTAAAAAAATCTTTCTGTTTTCTACTGTATATTTCCCTGATATCCGAAGGATTAAGCTTTATGCTCTCACCTGTTTCCAAATCGATAAACTGACTGGGGCGATTTGTGAAATTAAAATTATTTTCGAATTCTTTATCGCGAACGGAAAACAGTAAAACCTCGTGCTTATTAAAACGCAAATGCTGTAATGATTCCAACAATTCCTTTGGCGTTTCATCTCCCATAAAATCAGAAAAAACAATTACAAGAGAACGTTTATGCAATGCTTCGGCAAGCTTATGCAATGTATCTGAAATTTTAGTTTCCCTATTTTTCTCAATTCCTTCTTTATTATACAGTTTACCCAACTGAGCATATAGCAAATGAGCATGTGTATTGGAAAGTTTTGCTGGGGTCAAAAGATCTATCTTATCCGAAAAGGTACACAATCCAACTGCATCTCTTTGCTTTCTTAACAAGTGAACTAAGGCTGCAGCACAAAGAACCGAAAAACCAAGTTTAGTTTGGTGCTTTTGCTGATAAGGAAAAAGCATTGACGAAGAGGTATCTATAACAATATAAGCCCTTAGGTTGGTTTCCTCCTCAAATTGCTTTACAAATAACTTATCGCTGCGTGCAAATAGTTTCCAATCGATATGTTTGGTCGATTCCCCTTTATTATAAAGTCGATGTTCAGCAAATTCAACCGAAAATCCATGATATGGACTTCGGTGCAAACCAATTAAAAATCCTTCAACAATCTGCTTGGCTAAAAGCTCCAGATTATCGAATTCTTCAAACTGTATCAGATCTGAAAGTTGCTTCAAAAAAACTATTTTGAATGTGAATAAAGAAAAAAAAAGGCATAGAAAGAATCTCTCTATGCCCAAATATTTTGCAATCAATACTTACAATAAAGCATCAATTTTTTCTGCAAGACTTGATTTAGGAACAGCACCAACTTGCTTGTCAACAATTTCACCACCTTTAAAGAAAAGAATAGTTGGAATGTTACGAATTCCGAATTTTGCAGAAGTAGCAGGACTACTATCAACATCCATTTTTGTAACTACAACTTTACCGTCGTAATCCTTAGAAAGCTCGTCTACAATTGGGCCAACCATTCTGCATGGGCCACACCATTCTGCCCAAAAGTCAACCAATACAGGCTTATCCGATTTCAACACAACTTCTTCGAAATTAGCATCGTTTACTGCAATTGTCATGGTAATCTATTTTTAAGTGTTTTGTATTCTATAATTAACTTGTGCAAGTTAATTAATTTTGAATTCAATATCAGAATTATTTTTAAAATATTCAATCAATTCATTGGAAAGGTTTACCCTGCAAGATCTTGAAAACATTTTCATTCTCACATTTTTCTCATCGAATATTACAAAATTAACTTTCAAATTCCCTTTACTCTCCTCCATACAGTTTGCCATTTCTGTAATTAATTCGTTCGTAAGGCTCGTTACCGGAATCTCAATAGTAATCTCTTTTACTCTCTTTTCTCTAACTTCGGAAAGCAAGCTTATACCCTTCACTTTAAACTCTAATTCGGTCGTGTCGCGTGGCCATGATCGGGTTTGCACCCTTCCGTTTATAAACAGCGAGATTCCCTCGATAAAGTAATTGCCATATTCCATATAATCTTTAGAGAAAAATGCAAATTCATATGAATCCGAAAAATCTTCGAGAGTAACAATTGCAAAAGGATTTCCCGTTTTTGTAGTTCCTCTTCTCACCGCCGTTACCATGCCTGCAACACTAATATCCTTATCCTTGAATGTTTCCATCCCCGAAGCCAATTGCGAAAACCTTGCATTACAAAACGTCTCAATTTCCAAACGAAAATCATCTAATGGATGAGCTGAAAGATAAATACCAATTAAAGCTTTCTCCTTATTTAATCGTTCTAACTTATGCCAATCGGCACATTCAGGAATTTTTGGTGGTATCACAACATAATCATCAACATTCCCGAATAGAGTTTGTTGCATATTATTATTCTCTGCTTGTAACTTATTTCCATATTTCACCAGATTTTCCATAAACGTGGAATCAAATTCATCCGTATGGAAATACTGACCTCTTTTTAAACCAAAACTATCGAAACCACCAGACATGGCAAGATTTTCCATCGTTCGTTTGTTAACTGTTCGAAGATTAACCCGTTCTATGAAATCAAAAATAGATTTAAAATTTCCATTCTTTCTTTCATTAATAATATCCAAAACAGCCTGTTCTCCTACGCCTTTTATTGCAGCCATTCCAAAACGAATGTGTCCTTCTTTATTTACCGTAAAACGAGAATAAGATTCATTCACATCAGGTCCCAATACAGGCATCCCCATGCGTTTACATTCATCCATAAAGATGGTTACTTTGGCAATGTCAGATAAATTTCGGCTTAACACAGCCGCCATAAATTCAGCTGGATAATGTGCTTTTAAGAATCCTGTTTGGTAGGCGATGTATGCATAACAAACGGAGTGCGATTTATTAAATGCATATTTCGCAAAGGCCTCCCAATCCAACCAAATTTTTTCAATTATTTTATCCGCTTTAACATTATCACCATTAACCCCCTCCATAAATTCGGGATTATCGTGACATCCATTGATGAATTTCACTTTCAATTCATCCATCATTTTAATCTGCTTCTTACCCATCGCTTTACGCAATGAATCGGACATGCCTCGGGTAAATCCAGCTAAAGCACGAGACTGAAGCATAACTTGCTCCTGATAAACAGTAATTCCGTAGGTGTCATCCAAATATTTCTCCATGATTGGATGATCATACTGAATCTCTTCTTCGCCATGCTTTCTGCGAACAAATGACGGAATATATTCCATCGGCCCCGGGCGATACAAAGCATTCATGGCTACCAAATCTTCAAATCGGTTGGGCTTTAAAGCACGAAGGTGTTTTTTCATTCCCGGCGACTCAAACTGGAATATACCAGTCGTTTCTCCTTTGGAAAACAGTTCAAATGTTTTTTCATCCTTCAAAGGAATTTTTTCAATGTCGACATCTAAATCCTTCGACAGCTTAATGTTAGCCAATGTATCTTTAATGATTGAAAGAGTTTTCAATCCCAAAAAGTCCATCTTCAACATCCCAACGGGCTCTACAAATCGTCCGTCGTATTGCGTAACCAAAAGATTGTAGTCCTTCACTATCATTACCGGAATGTGCTCGATTAAGGGATCACGACCAATAATAACTCCACAAGCATGAACTCCTGTTTGTCGAACAGAACCTTCCAAGGTTTCTGCAAACTTCAAGGTTCTCGAAATTAAAGGATTGTCGGAATCTTTTTCTTTGGCCAATTCCGGTTCATCAGCAAATGCTTTTTTCAGACTCACTTTTGGACCATCAGGAATCAGTTTTGCCAATCTGTCGGCTTCAGAGAGAGGCAATTTTAAAACTCTTGCAACATCACGAATCGCCATTTTAGCCGCCATGGTTCCGAAAGTGATAATGTGCGACACTTTATCGTGTCCGTATTTTGCGGTAACCCAATCCAATACCATCTGGCGACCATCATCATCAAAATCGATATCCACATCGGGCATGGAGATACGATCTGGATTCAAGAAACGCTCGAACAGCAAATCATATTTAATCGGGTCGATATTGGTAATTTTAATACTATAAGCAACGGCTGAACCTGCCGCAGAACCCCGACCAGGGCCAACAATTACGCCCATATCCCGTGCTGCCTTTATAAAATCCCAAGTAATCAGGAAATAACCTGGGAATCCCATTTTTTTAATGGTATCCAGCTCGAAATCCAAACGCTCTACAACATCCGGAGCTAACTCCTGACCCCAACGTTCATGCGCTCCTTCGTAAGCTAAATAACGAAGATAATCATCGGCATCCCCATAACCTTCCGGAATAGGGAAATCAGGCATTAAGGGTGCAATATCCAATACATATTCTTCAACTTTCTCAGCAATTTCGGCTGTATTGGTAATTGCTTCCGGAACATCTGAAAACAATTCGAGCATTTCCTTGCTTGTCTTGAAAAATTCTTGCTTGGTATATCGCATTCGGGTAGGATCATCCAAATCTCTACCTGTATTTAAACAAATTAATAAATCGTGAGCATCGGCATCTTCTGCATTCAAAAAATGAGAATCGTTCGTAGCAATTACTTTCACATCGAACTCTTTCCCTAATTCCAGTATTTTATTATTGCACAACTGCTGATTATCGTAGATATTCGCATTCATTTTAGGATCGTCGGTTTTATGACGCATGATTTCCAAATAGAAATCTTCTCCAAATAAATTTTTATACCAACGTATGGTATCTTTTGCTCCTTCTAAATTACCCGCCATAATTTGCTGAGGAACTTCTCCTCCCAAACAGGCAGAACTTATAATTAATCCTTCGCCGTATTTTTCAAGTAATTCACGATCGATTCTGGGTTTGTAGTAGAATCCTTCTGTATATCCAAAAGATGCCAATCGCATTAAATTATGGTATCCCACCAAGTTTTTAGCAAGAATAATTAAATGATATCCTGAACGGTCTTCTTTTTCACTTTTTTGATTTCGATCTCTTCGAGCAACATACGCCTCGATTCCTAAAATTGGTTTCACTCCATTTCGAGTTGCTGTATCGTGAAATTGTTTTGCTCCAAACATGTTGCCATGATCGGTGATGGCCATGGCTGTCATCCCATCATCTTTGGCTTTAGTCACCAGTCCTAATACACTGGCGGCACCATCGAGAATGGAATATTGTGAATGAACGTGTAAATGCGTGAATGCGGTCATTTGTATCTATCTGGTAGTATGTACTTTATTTTATTTTAGAGGCTTATAAAACCGAACTTTAAAGATGGGTAAAATTAGTAATATCAATCAAAAAAAACTGTCTAAATTTGTTAAGCTTTGATAAAAGTACGTGCGTGAGGGATAGAAGTGGATACCCCGCAACGAGCTAGCGAGTGAGGAGTAGAAACGGAAAGCCCGACCGACTTTAGGAGGGCACGCCCAAAAAGAGAGAGATAAAAGTATAGATTTGAGATGTAAGATTGAAGGTGCGATGCATGTAATGTGCTATTAAGATGCTTGTTATAAACTTGAAATATATTTAAAACAGGTGTTTTTAATCAGAAATAAAATTGTATCTTTGTCGCGCTTATAAAGCGTGGTATGTATACCACAACTTATTCATTTATTAAAATAAAGTTATGCCAGTAAAAATTAGACTCGCTAGACACGGTCGTAAAAGAAACGCATTCTACCACATTGTGGTAGCAGATAGCAGATCACCACGTGATGGTAAATACATTGAGCGTATTGGATCTTACAATCCAAACACCAATCCTGCTACAATTAACTTGGATTTTGAGAAAGCTATTAACTGGCTTGGAAACGGTGCTCAGCCTACTGACACTGCAAAAGCTATTTTATCTTACGAAGGTGTAATGATGAAAAGACACTTGCTTGCAGGTGTGAAAAAAGGTGCTTTTGATGAAGCTACTGCTGAAGTAAAATTCGAAGCTTGGAAGAAAGAAAAAGAAGCTAAAATCAACGCTAAGAAAGATGGTCTTTCGAAAAACGCTGGTGAAGCTGCTAAAGCTCGTTTAGAAGCTGAAACTAAAGTTAACACTGATAGAGTGGAAGCAATGGCTAAGAAAATTTCTGATGCTGAAGCTGCCGTTAAAGCTGAAGCTGCGGCTAAAGAAGAAGCTGCGGCTCCTACTGAAGGTTCAGAAGAAACTGAAGCTTAATATTGACTACATGCTAAGAATAGAAGATTGCTATTTGGCCGGAACATTTACCAAAACTCATGGAGTTAAAGGCGAATTAGTTGCCAAAAAAAACAGTGAGCTTCTTGCAAAAAATAAATTGGAATCAGTTCTTGTTGATATCGACGGAGGACTGGTTCCTTTTTTTATTCCTAAAAACGGAATTACTCCTAGAAATCATTCCACGGTTCGGATTGTGATAGAAGATATGGATACGGAGGCGAAAGCACAGCGATTTATTGGCTGCGATATCTACATTCCGATGAAGGATGTTCCTGAATTTATAGCCGACGCAGATGATCTTGACCCAAATGTGTTGATTGGCTTTCTTTACATTGATAAAGAAAAAGGAAAATTGGGCGAAATTGAAGATATTCAGGATTATTCTGGAAATATTGTTCTCGTTATTACGGTTAACGACCGGGAAGTTCTGATCCCTTTTGCCGATGAAAACTTCATTGAAATAGATGAAGAAAATAAAACCATAACCATGGAGACCTCGGAAGGCCTTATTGATATGTATTTAGAAGATTAAATCTTCTTCACTTCTTTTCCCTTTCTCCCAAAAAAAAATTCCATTAAGTCGGCTTCCGATTTATTTAAGCTAAAATTTTTCCTTCGAACTCGCGAATTCTGATTTTTAAAATTTCAGGAACTTTTATGCTTTCACCTAACTTTCGACTATAGGCAACCATTACCTGCGATGTTTTGGTTTTAATTTCGCCTGTTTTTACATCAACAATATTTTGGTGTAGAGAGACACTTTTGGTTCCTATTTTATAGATTTTTGTATGTACTTCTATTTTGTCGTTTAGCATTATAGGAGACAAATAATCAATTTCCAAATGAGCTACGATTAAAGCAGCATCGTTCCAATCAATTACCTCCCCATAAACTTTTTCGAAATATTCCATTCGAGCCAAGTCCAAATAACTTAACTGCACACCATTATTGGCATGTCCCATTAAATCGATATCGCCAAAACGAATTTGGATTTTCTTTGTATGCTTAAATTCCATAATGAAAATTTTTAGCGAATGTAGACACAAATAGTGAAAAGAATAAATTGTCTGCCAATTTTATGATTTTTTAAGGTGCAACTTTTCGCCGACTTGTTCGTCCTTATAAAAGAATCTTATTTTTTCACTAAATCATTATACAAATGAAGACAAAAAAAATTGTTGCCATATTTGCCTTATTCGCTTTTATATTGAGCGGAAGTATGGTTTTTGCACAGAAAACAGAAACACGTGATGTTGGATCATTCGAATCGATTAGTCTTTCCATTCACGCCAAAGTCTTTATCAGTCAGGAAAATTCTACCTCTGTAAAAATAAAGGGTGATGCCGATGATTTAGAAGAAATTATTACTGAAGTTGAAGATGGAACTTTAAAAATC